>JAYUVL010000318.1:0-37297 GCA_043754075.1 Cytophagales bacterium
AGTGCTAAAACACCCCGCCATCGCAAACCCCCGAAACGTTATGCCCAGTCTGTGACTTTGTCAAGTGCCGGCACCACCACCCAAATCAATAACAACTCATTTGCGATCAAGGTAACTGTTGAGGGCTGTCCCCAACAATCACGCCCGGTTTGTCAGGTGGTTGGTCAGTAGGGCAAGCTCCGCAAGCGGCGGCTGGGGGACAGGTGTTGGTGCTTGAGCCAAAAGTGGGCCCGCACACCCACTGTGGGGGATAGCAGGTTGAGGCGGCGATCGGGGTTGAGCTGCTGGCCGTTCTGGTCAAACTGGGCCACGGCAAAGAAATAATCCGTTTCGTGGATCATGAACAAGGCCAGGCTGAACCGTTCAGTGAGCCAATACGCGCCCTCCAATTTGAGCCGGGTCTTGTCGAAGCGGCGTTTGTTGTCATTGAAAAAAAACCGGTTGCTGATCGCAAATAAGCTGAACAATTCGTAGGAAAGCACCGGCCGGAAAGTTCGGCCATTGGCCAGCGGGATGTTTTTGGCCAAGGCCACCAATACCCCAAAACGGCCTTCGGAGCCGGTCTGGGCCTTCAAATTGCTGATTTGCTCTACACTGATTTGCTTAAGAAACTCGATGCGCCCAATTGCCCCGGAGTGGTTGAGGTAGGCCCGGTTGTAGAGTTGGGCCACACTGCCCTCGGTTACCACTCGTCCCGAAGCACCGAGATGCCAATGATCGGTCAGGCGCTGCTCATAGCCCACCATGAGATGCGCCCGGTTCAGCCCAAGGGCAGTAGTGGGCAGTCCCGACTGCAAAGAGCGGCGCAGGTTGACTTCGCCAAAGAAAAAACTGCCGCTTGGCAAATAGTATTCCATGTTGTAGTTGCCCCATATCACGGGATCCCGCACTACGCGCTGGGTGGGCATCTCTTGGGCCATGAGCCGGCTACTGCCCAAAGAGAAAATGGCGATCAATAGAAACAGGGAAAGGTGCATGGCCAAACGTTGGTGACTGTGGATCACTATGCAGTTTTTGCGCCAAACCTCCATTGAACGGCAAAATGTGCCGGTTGATTACAGCACATTGTTCAACTGTTCTTTGATTTTTTCCAGTTCTTCCTTCATATTGACCACCAAACGTTGGATGGTCGTATCGTTGGCTTTGGAGCCAATGGTGTTGATTTCCCGGCCGATCTCTTGGGCAATGAAATTCAACTTCTTTCCAGAAGACTGGTTTTCGTTCATGGTTTGCCCGAAATAGGCGAGGTGGTTGCGGAGCCGGACTTTTTCCTCGTTGATGTCCAATTTGTCGATGTAGTACACCAGTTCCTGCTCAAACCGGTTGGCATCAAATTGCTCACTATTGACGAAATCCTTCACCTGTTCATGGAGGCGCTGGCGCACGTGGACAATGCGTTCCGGGTCGCGCTCGGCGATACCGTCCAAGCTGGCCGATATTTTCGCAATGCACTCTTCCAGCATGAGGGCCAATGCTTGCCCTTCCTGTTTCCGAAAATCTTCGCACGCCTCAATGGCCTGCTCCACTGCCTGGTAGATCAGCAGCCACTCCTCGGCACTGGCGGGCGTGGGCGGGGCAGGAATATACGCTTCGGGCATCATGGTGGCCATGCGGAAAAGTTCGGCGTGGGAAGCGCCCACCAGATCGGCCGTTGCCTTCAAGTCTTGGTAATATTGGGCCACCAGGTCGCGGTTGACCACCATGCGTTCGGTGGAGTCCTTTTTGTTGGTGTATTGGATGCTCAAGTTGATCTTGCCGCGCTCCAACGTTCTGGCCAACAGGTTCCGCAGGTCAATTTCCTTGTCAGAAAATCGGCTACTCATTTTGATATATATGTCCGAAGATTTAGCGTTGAGGCTTTTGGCTTCCACAGTCAGGCTGAACGCCTCGTTCTCGAGGCTCACAGTGCCAAAACCGGTCATGGATTTGATCATTGGAATAGGTTTGGGGTCAGAAAAAAGCTCCTTCAGTGCTTGGGGCGCTACCTAATGAGCAAGCCCAAAATTACACCAAAACTGGACAAAATGCCCGAAATTGGGTAGTTTTCTTGGCAAAATAGGGCCAAAATGGCTAATTGGAGCCAGAATGCTACCCCCTTCCCTCCTACGCTAACTTGGGCAAAAAAATTGAAAATGGGGACTATTCAACGTATATCAGATCCAAGGCACTGGCTGACCGTCCATTGGGATTTGCATTGCTTGGCCATTGCGAACATTGATCATTGGTGTCGCCGATCCAGCCTTGCGGACCAATGACTGCAATTAGGCCACGACAAATAACTTCGAGGCCAATTCATCGGCCACCATTTTTCCTGACAAAGTCAAGTAAATCACCTCGTTGTGGCGCGTGATCAGGCCCAGATCGATCCAGTTGGCCAGTTGCTGGGCTTCCTTTTGCCGCAGATCATACCCAAACTGGGCCTCCACATAGTTCAGATCGCAGCCCCATTGGGTGCGCAGGCTGGTCATCAGGTACTCGTTGAGGTGGTCGGTGGGGCGGAGGGTTTCCCGCTCGGCCGGGATGCTCCCCTGCTCGAGGGCGCGGACGTACTGCCCATTGTTGGGCACATTGAACTGGCGGTGCTGCCCGTCATAGCTATGGGCCGAGGGACCAAGCCCCAAGTAAGGCCCTTTTTTCCAATAGTTGGTATTATGGCGGGAGTAGCGGCCGGGTTTGGCGTAATTGGATATTTCGTAATGTTCATAGCCCTCTGCGGTGAGCGCATTGGCCACCATTTCAAACTGTTGCGCGGCGAACTCTTCGCCAGCGGGTTTCATTCGGCCCTTGCGCACCCAATTCCCAAAGGCGGTTTTGGGCTCGATGGTGAGGCAATAGGCTGACAGGTGGGGAACATTGAGGGACAGGAATTGGGCCAAATCGGCCTCCAGTATCGAGTGGTCGGCGGCCGGAATGCCAAATATCAAGTCGACCGACAGGTTCTCAAAACCAGCGGCCTGGGCCAAGCGCACGCACTGGCTGGCTTGCGCTACCGTGTGTGCGCGGTTCATCCACGTCAAGTGGGGGGCATGAAACGACTGGATGCCAATGCTGAGCCGGTTGATGCCGCTGGCGCGGAGCTGGTCGAGCTGGTCGGCGGTCAGGTCGTCGGGGTTGGCCTCCAAGGTGATTTCTGCTTCTGAGGCCAGATCAAAATGGTCACTTACCCGGCCGAGGAGGCTGCCCAGTTCTGCATCAGTGAGCAGCGAAGGGGTGCCACCCCCGAAATAAATGGAGGACACCACCGACCCCGATCCCAAATAATCCTGCCGAAGTTCCACCTCGCGCCCCAGGGCAGCCACTAGTGCGCCCTTGCCCTTGAGATAAGTGCTAAAATGAAAATCGCAATAATGGCAAGCTTGTTTGCAAAAAGGAATATGGAAATAAATGGCCAACCGGTGACAAGTTTAGCCCCAAATTTACGCTTCCCGTGGTTTTTTTCCGGGCTTTTTTTGGTTTAATGGATAAATAAAAGAATTTTGGCCAAACACAATAATGTTTGATGATATGGATTGGGCACAACTTTTCCGGCGAAAAAGCTTAAAGGATGTATTGGAAAGGGGGGGCGATGGCCATTCGCCGATTGAGGAAGGTGAACATGGACTAAAACGCAGCCTTTCTTTGCTCGATTTGACTGCGTTTGGCATTGCGGCCATCATTGGGGCAGGCATTTTCAGCACCATTGGCAATGCAAGTGCTGATGGTGGACCGGCCGTAGCCCTACTGTTTGTCTTTACTGCCATTGCTTGCGGGTTCTCGGCCATGTGCTACGCCGAGTTTGCCTCCAATATGCCCGTTTCGGGGAGCGCCTACACCTATGCTTACACGTCTTTTGGCGAGTTGGTGGCTTGGATCATTGGTTGGAACCTGCTCATGGAATATGCCATCGGCAATATTGCAGTGGCCATTTCTTGGTCCGATTATTTTACCGGATTATTGGCCGGCTTTGGCCTAGATGTGCCCTATTATTTGACCATGGACTACCTCTCGGCTTACCGGGCCTACGATACCGTGACCGCCGAACTGGCCAAAGGCGTGCAACTGGCCGATCTGACCTCTTTTCAGCGCGATGCCTATGCCGCTTGGCAGACTGCCCCCAGTATTGGCGGGCTCAAAATCATTGCCGATTTGCCCGCATTGGGGATCACCGTCTTGATCACGGCGCTGGTCTACATCGGGATCAAAGAAACCAAAACCGCCTCCAACCTACTGGTATTGTTCAAATTACTGGTGATAGTTGCGGTGGTGGCCGTGGGGGCTTTTTATGTGCAACCGGCCAACTGGTCGCCATTTGCCCCGAACGGGATGGGTGGCGTGCTCAAGGGGGTATCGGCCGTTTTCTTCGCTTACATTGGTTTTGACGCCATTTCCACTGCGGCCGAAGAGTGCAAAAATCCCCAGCGTGACTTGCCGCGATCCATGTTTTTGGCCCTAGCCATTTGTACTACGCTCTATATCGTTATTGCCCTGATCCTGACCGGCGCAGTCAACTACAAGGAACTAGCGGTGGGCGATCCGCTCGCGCACGTGTTTACCGTGCTGGATCTCAAGTTTATGGCGGGGATTGTGGCCTTTAGCGCAGTAGTGGCCATGGCCAGTGTGTTGTTGGTGTTCCAAATGGGCCAGCCCCGGATCTGGATGACCATGAGCCGCGACGGCCTGCTGCCCAAGCGCTTTGCCCACATCCACCCCAAGTATCATACCCCCGCCTTCTCGACCGTCGTTACTGGTTTTGTGGTAGCGGTTCCGGCCCTGTTCATGAACCTCAAGGAAGTGACCGACCTGACCAGCATCGGCACGTTGTTCGCCTTTGCGGTGGTGTGTGGCGGTGTGCTCTACATGGATCGGAAGGGGCTCAACAAGAACGCCCGATTCAAGATTCCCTACGTCAACTCCCAGTTTCTGGTGCCGGGTATGCTGCTGGTCATCGGTGCGCTTACCTACCTTTATAACGCTGAGGGATTGGCCGAGTTCTTTACTTACCAAGATTGGGAAAAATTTCAGCACAAAATTCCCATGTTTGGGTTCATCATCGTTTGTTTATTGTTGTCCTATTATTGTTTTGTCCAAAAATTATCGCTCATCCCTGTGTTGGGCTTGTTGAGCAATCTGTATTTGATGACCGAGCTGGGCGTGGTCAATTGGACCCGTTTCCTCATTTGGTCATTCATCGGGCTGATCATCTATTTTCTATATGGTTTTCGGAAAAGCAAATTGGCCACGCCCTAAGCTCGTTTGAGCTGGGCGCAATCCAACCGATATAGTTGGGGCAATATTCTCGCGATGCCCTATATTTGTGGGTCAACAAGCAGTATTTCCGTGAAACTGGTCGATACCATCATCCTTTCTTTGGCCGTTGCGTTCTTCGTCATAGGTGTCCATCAGGTATTCTATGTGGGCGTTGCGGCCAGTTATTGGCTTTTCATGCTTTCGGGTGGGCTAGTGCTCTGGTTCAAACTGCGCAAGGACAAAGCCGGGGCCCAAACCCAAGCCACCAATCCCCAGCCAGTCACCCAAGCCAAACCTGCCAAAAAAGCCAAAACTACCCCTAAAAGATGAGCGTTTCGGTGATTGTCATCCTTGTTTCCCTCATTTTCTCGGCTTATTTCTCGGCGGTGGAGTTGGCTTTCATCTCTGCCAATAAACTGCACATCACCCTCCAGAACAAAAAAGGCAAACTTTGGGCTTCCATCATTGGCCGGTTCATGGAGCGGCCTTCGCTCTTTATCACGGCCATGCTCATTGGCAACACCATTTCCTTAGTGTTGTATGGGTCATTTATGGCCCAAATCCTGGATCCGCAAGTCGAGCATTTTATAACGAGTTGGTCCCAACTCACGGGGGGCAAACTGGACGTAGTGGTGCTTATCGTGTCCTCTTTCCTCTCCACGATGTTGGTGCTGGCCGTGGCCGAATTTTTGCCCAAAAGCGTCTCGTTGATCAATCCGCTCAACCTGCTCATCATCTTTGCCGTGCCCACCCGGATTATTTACAGCTTATTGTTTCCATTCGTCTATGTCATTGTATCACTCACCAAACTGCTGATCATCAAAGTGTTGCGGTTGGAGTATTCAGAGAACAATCCTGTCTTCGGTCTCACCGATCTGGATCATTACTTGAGCAGCCTTTCCCAAAACAACAGCAATGACTCGGACATAGACACCAAGATTTTTTCCAATGCCCTGGAGTTCAAGTCCGTGCGGGTCCGTGATTGCATGGTGCCCCGCACCGACATTGTGGCGGTGGAGCGGGCCGATGGAATGGCAAGGCTCAAGTCGGTATTTGTAGAAAGTGGGCATTCCAAGGTGCTGATCTATGAAGATTCAATGGATAATATCGTGGGGTATTGCCATTGTTTGGATTTGTTCAAAAAGCCCCAAACGATTGAGGCCATTTTACAGCCCATGATCATTGTGCCCGAAACCATTTTGGCCAATGAAGTGATGCTTCAGTTCATTTCCGCCCACAAAAGCATTGCCCTCGTGGTCGATGAATTTGGCGGCACGGCAGGCGTGGTGACCATCGAAGACCTGATCGAGGAAATTTTTGGAGAAATTGACGATGAATATGATGTGGATGGCGATGGGGTAGAAAAGGTGGATGCCGATACGTTCATCGTCAATGCCCGGCTTGAGATCGACTATTTAAACGACAAATACGGATGGGACTTGCCCGATGGCGACTATGAAACCTTGGGCGGCTATATTTTGTCCATTACCGAAGATATCCCCGCGCCGGACTCAGTGATCGATACTACCAACTTTGCCTTTACCATCCTCGCTTTACAGGACGACGTGCGGATCAGCACCGTGCGAATGACCCTCAAATATCCCGAGCACGGCAATATTCGGCCCGTACTTTAAGGTTTTACCCAATCGGGGGCAATGAAAAATCAGCGCAACAACTCCAGCCAATCCTTTGGACCGGTATGGGCGCAGAGACCATTGCTGGGCTGGGCACTTTTTAATCACTTGCCTTCGGCTATGGCCGGCGGGCCCTTTTCCTGCTCCGCAAAATTTCGCAAAGCTGCCTCCCAATTGTACGCCCGGAACGTGAGCGAATAACCTGACACATCTTGGCCAAAAACCCGCCCGATCAGTTGCTTGGTGCCTTGGGCGCCGCCAAAATCGGCCCGGAACCAGCTCAGGATCTTCGAAGTGACAATGGTGCGGTTGACGGTGTCCAGCGCGGTCTCGGCCAGTAAAAAAGTCCGGGTGGCCTGGTCCAACTGGGGTTCAAGGCGTTGGTACTGATAAAAAGCGATAGCCGGACAACTTTTGGCCCCGCAGTTGAGGGCAAAATGGAGGCGAAAGTCCACCGTATCCACGGCCAGGGCCTTGATTTGGGAACTGGCAAAAATGTTTTCCAAGTAGCCCAAACTGTATTTCCAGCGGTACTTGCGCAAAATACCGTGTTCAATGTCGTCGAGGCTGAACGCGCTCTGGGCCACCGTGAAAGCCCGATCCGTAAAAATTTCCGGGTCGCGCTTCCCCTCGCGCGTGTAGAGCAACTGGTACCAGGCATTGTAAAGGTTGATCCAAAACACTTTCTTGGCTTGGTCATTGGGCAGGGCCGCCGCCAGATCCGCCGCTGGAAAATTTGCCAATTCGGCTTCTACTACCCGCGTGTCTTGCTCGGTTTTAACAAGCATCAGCAGTTGTTCCGACCGGCCGAGCAGCGCCCAATCGGGCGTTTGGGCGGGCTGGGCTTTGTGCTGGGTGGCATTGTAGCGCACGGCCGCCAAGTAAAGAATGGCCCCGAACAGCACTATTGCGATCGCGAACTTTACCAGTAGAGATTTCATGTTTTTTATTTAGGCTGATTGGGTAAATATTGGTACCAAACGCTAGCAAGGCAAATAGCAAAAAAAGCTTGCTCATTACCTCAAGCAAGTAGGCAGCAATAAGTTGAAATACTGGGGCGCATTAAAATCCATTGGAAAACTACTTATTTGGGAATGCCATAATTTTTGGCCGCATCGTCCAAAATCAGCACCCAATCATTCCCGTAGCCTGAAGTGGGTGGAGTAAATTTTTTCTTTCCCTTGTTGTCCAATTTTTCCAAAAATTTCGTCTCGCCGGTGCGCGGGTTAAACCAGTGGGCATTGAGCGATCCGCCCGAAATTTTGCCCAAATTGACCGTGAAGGGTTTGCCCGTAGCGGCATAGACAAAGCTGTAATCGTTGCCCCGGGTGGCCTGAATCCGCTCACCGACGTACAAATTGTTTTCCTCAATGAGCGACTGATCTGGTATGCGGTCAAGCAGTGGCCGCGACTCCATCAGGGAGCGCACGTGTTTCATTTGAGTGGCCCCGGGCAGTTCTAGGGCTTCTTGCCAATAAATACGGGGATTATTGACAGATTCGCGGTGCGGTGAATAAAATTGCCAAATGTCGTGGCACCCATACGTGTGACCAAACGCCCCCGCGAACAGATCTAAGTAGGCCGATTTGCGCACATCATACGCATTGGAAATACCCAAATCCTTGACGTTGAAACAGACGGGGTGATCTTCATAGATCGGCTCGGCGTCCATGACTGGTTTGACGGGCATTTTTTGATACACCCGAGCAATGTTGTCGTAAATGGGTTTGTCTCGGCAGTGTCCATTTTGGAACATATTGAAATCCAACCAACTATCATTGTGAAACCATTGCGCTGAACTTTCATCGTTCGGCTGGGGATGGAAACTGATCAGGGCGTTGTCGCTCCCGCCCACCCCCTCCTCAATGCCCAAGGCCATGGCCCGCCACACATTTACATCGGCCTCATGGCGCGGGTTGCGATCCCCGCCCAAGACCCAAATGATGTTTTTGCGCCCCTTGTAGCGGTTGCCGAGCCAGCGGCCATAGGTTTTCGCATTGTCAGCAGTGAACACTTCAGGGCCTTTTCCCCAACCCGCCTTAAACAATTTATCGCCCCACGTGGGAAGAAAACCGATAACCAAACCATTTTCGGCGGCTTTATCAATCACATAGTCAACGTGCTGAAAATATTTTTCCAATGGTCGGTTTGGATCATCGTTTTCCAGCGGCAAATCGCCGTAGGGGTTGGGGACGTGCAGCCCATCAAACTCGGCCAGGGCCACAGCCTGAATCACGGTATAACCCTGCTCGGCGCGGCGCTTGAGGTACTGATCAGCTTGCTCACGGTTGAGCCGGTGGAACAATTCCCACGCAGTATCACCCAACCAAAAGAATGGTTTGCCATCGCGCAGCAAATAGCGTTTGTTCTCGCTCACACTGAACTGGGCAAAACTACTATTCAAAAAAGCAAGAAAGAGGATAAAAGGGAGGACTTTTTTCATGGCTTTTTGTTGCGTTTGGTAAAGAAACTACTGGTTATTTTTATCGTAAGAACATCAGATTTTAAGTAGCGAACCCACTGTGCTTTTTCTGAACAAGTGCATTGTAATTCACTGATAAATAAACATTTAGGCAAAAAACCTCATTGGTATTTTCAGAAAAGCGCCTTTTGCTCCATTTATTTTTTAAAGAAAACCGCCTTTCCCGCCATTTGGTTGAGGTAGTTTAAGAAAGCGGTCTAGTACGGCGACGGCCCTACGCTGGTCCACCCCCCGTCAATGATCAAGCTTTGGCCGGTGATGTGCCGGGCTTGGTTGGAAACCAAAAAAAGGGCAGCGTGGGCAATGTCGGCCACGGAGGCGGGCCGCCCCAGCGGAGTGATTCGCGACCACGTTTTTTCGTAGTCGTCGTCGCCAAGGGTGCGCTCAGTCAAGGTGGCCCCGGGCGCAATGGTGTTCACCCTGATCTGGTGTTCAGACAGTTCCACGACCAGATTTTTGGCCAACATCTCTAGGCCCGCTTTGCTCATGCTGTATGCCGCCAAATGTTTGTGGGCTTGGTGGCCGGTGACCGAAGAAGTGAACAGCAACGCCCCGCCGTGGCCTTGTCGGATCATTTGCTTGGCCGCAGCTTGGGCCAAGAAAAAAGTGCCGGCCAAATTCACTTGCATGACTTGGGCAAATGCTTCGTGGGAATAGCTGAGAAATTCGCCAAAAAGGGTAATGCCCGCATTGGCCACCACCACATCCAACCGACCGAAGTGGGCCACAACAGTTTCCACCATTTCTTGGATAAAGGCCCCGTCGCCCGAGTTGCCCGCTAGGGCCACGCACTGGCCCTGGCCTTGCTCTTGGATCTGCTGGGCGGCCTTTTCGGCCAATCCGGCATCCAGATCATTGAGCACTACCCGTACACCCTGCTGGCTCAGTTGCCGGGCAATCTCGAGGCCAATGCCTTGGCCTGCCCCGGTCACAATGGCTACTTTATTGAACATTGAATTGCGATAAACTGATGAGTAATAAAAAAATTATCCGATTATTTAGTTGGCGGTTAGTGCGAATCGCGTTTTACGGCTGAACCGGAGGCCCCGCGCAGGAAATCAAAGTCAGCCCCTTCGTGGGCTTGCATAACGTGCTGGATGAACATCCGGGCGTAGCCACGGTCATAGCCCAGGTCGATGGGGACAAAGGCCGCCCGGCGCTGAGCGAGTACTTCGTCGTCCACGTGCAAGTGGAGCACCCGCTGGGCCACATCCAAGGTGATCAAATCGCCCTGCTGGACGAAGGCCAAGTTGCCACCGACTGCCGACTCTGGCGATACGTGCAGCACCACTGTGCCGTAACCCGTCCCGCTCATCCGGCCGTCAGAAATCCTGACCATGTCATGGATGCCCAGGGCCAAAATCTTGGCGGGCAATTGCATATTCCCCACTTCAGGCATCCCGGGATAACCCTTAGGCCCCACATTTTTGAGCACCAAGATCGAGCTGGGCTCCACCTCCAGCGACGGATCATCGATGCGGAGTTTATAATCGTCAATATTTTCAAAAACTACCGCTTTGCCCGTGTGCTGCATGAGCTGGGGCGAGGCGGCCGAGGGCTTCAAGATGGCCCCGTTTGGGCACAGGTTGCCGCGCAGCACCACCACGCCCGAATCTAATTTGAAGGGGTGGTCAAGTGTGCCAATCACTTGGCGATCATAGCATTGCGCATTTGCAATGTTTTCGCCCAGCGTGTGGCCGGTCACGGTCTTGGCATCTAAATGCAGCAGGGCCCGCATCTCGTGCATAACGGCGGGCAAGCCCCCGGCGTAGAACAAATCCTCGACAAAATGCTCCCCCGAGGGTTGGACGTTGGCCAGCAGGGGGATTTGGGCCGACAGCCGGTCAAAATCATCGATGGCCAAGTCCACGCCCATTCGCCCGGCAATGGCCAACAGGTGGATAATGAAATTGGTGGAGCCGCCCAAGGCCGCATTGACCATGATGGCATTCTCGAAAGCGGGCCGAGTGAGCAGGTCCGACAATTTGAGCTGTTCGCGCACCAAGCCCACAATCCGCATTCCGGCCAAGTGGGCCAGCACTTTGCGCCGGGAATCGGCCGCAGGAATGGTGGCGTTGTCGGGCAGGGCCAGCCCCAGGGACTCCACCATGGCCGCCATCGTGGAGGCGGTGCCCATGGGAGCGCAGTGGCCTTGGGAGCGGGCCATTGCGGCCTCCGAGGCGGTAAATTCTTCCTGGGTCATTTTGCCCGTTTTGAAGTCCTCGGCAAAGCGCCACAGATCCGAAGTGCCGATTTTGCGGCCTTTGAACCGGCCGGCCAGCATCGGTCCGCCTGAAAGCACCAGTGTGGGCAGGTTCACGCTGCACGCACCCATGAGGAGCGAGGGAGTGGTTTTGTCGCAACCGCAGAGCAAGATCACTCCATCAATCGAGTTGGCCCGGATGCTTTCTTCCACATCCATGCTGGCCAAATTGCGGAACAGCATGGCTGTTGGCTTGAGCTGGCACTCCCCAAGGGACATCACCGGGAACTCGAGCGGGAAACCGCCCGCCTCCCAAACCCCCCGCTTGACGGCATCGGCCAGTTCGCGGAAATGGGCATTGCAGGGGGTGAACTCAGAGTAGGTGTTGCAAATCCCGATCACAGGTTTGTCTTTGAACAGATGATGGGGAAATCCTTGGTTTTTCATCCAAGCGCGGTAAATAAAACCGTCTTTCCCAGTGCGGCCAAACCATTCGGCACTTCGTAGTTTTTGCTCTTCCATGTTTTCCCGTGTACCATTGGTTTTGTAGGTAGCCAAGTTAGCAAAACCCCACGCTTGTGCAAAACATTTTGGGCAGATCTTCCGGTGAGAGCGGAAATCACAGGGATCATTTGATCGGGCGGCACTGCCAAAATTGGGTGGGAGCAATGAAAGGTGGGGCATGCGAACCGGGGGCACTCATTCCACCACCAGCACAACCTTTGGCCGTAAACTGGGGGACAGAATACTACACTGGATATTAAGCCGCCAAAAAAGCAGTTTTTAACCGCAAAATATCTCTATTCATTGACTATTGGGCCATATTGGCCCAACCGGAACGACTCCGAGTTGGCTACTGCAACTTGATCCGGGGATCGATCAGGGCATAGAGCAAGTCCACAAAAATATTGATCACGACAAAAAAGATGGCCACAACAATGGTGGCGCCCATTACCAATGGAAGATCCTTGTTTTTGACCGCTTCAATGGTGTCATAGCCAAGTCCATGAAAATTAAAAATGTATTCCACAAAGAAGGCGCCGGCCATGAGCGAAGCCAGCCAGCCCGTCACGGCCGTAATGACCGGGTTAAGGGCATTTTTGAGGGCATGTTTGAAAACAATGCTCCACTGGCCCGCCCCCTTGGCCTTGGCTGTACGGATGAAATCTTGGCCCAGAACGTCAATCATTGAGTTGCGGGTGATCTGCATGATAATGGCCAACGGACGAATGCCCAGCGTAATGGCGGGCAAGACCAAATTCTTCAAAAATAGTTGTGACACTCCGTTGGCATCTTTCGCGAACAGTGAACCATGGCCCGGCAGGCCAGTCCACTCGGACAGGTAATAGCCAAAAAACAATTGGATGACTATGGCTGAGATAAAGGAAGGGGCTGAAATACCCAATACCGAAGTGGTGATGAGCACATGATCCAGCCAGCGGGACTGGTGCAGGGCTGACACCAGCCCCAGCGCAATGCCAAAAAAAGTGGCAAAGGTGATGGCCGCCACCGATAGCCAAAACGTTCCTTTGAGATCGTTCAGGACGATTTCGGTCACGGGCAAGTGGCTTTGGAACGATTCTCGCAGGTAGGGGGCCTTCCACACCATCACCTTGCTGCCCAATGAAACCAGCGGGGTGAATTGGTATTTTTGCTGGGCTTGAGGCGTGTTTTCGTGGAAGGAAACAAGAGATACGTCGTTGAAATAGAGTATCAATTGGTAGAGCACTGGCTTGTCCAGGTTATACTCTTGGCGGATGCGCTGCCGGTCTTCTTCCCGGCGCATCCGGCCCGCAATGGCATCGGCCGGATCGCCGGGGAGCACGTGGAAAATCAGGAACACCACAATGGTGACCCCAATGATGACCCAAAACCCGTAAAACAACCGTTTGATAATGAATAACAACATTGTGGTTTTATTGTAGTGCTTTTTCTACCTCTTGGGCACTGGGCACGTCGTTGTAGTGCCACTTCCCTTTGACCGAGCCATCTTGCAACAAAAATAGGCCCGGATCGGAACGCATGATGGTTTTGAGCATTTTCCCGTCGGCATAATAATAAGGCACGGCCAATTGCACTTCATGTCTAAAGGCCTCAAACTCCTTGCCATCTGTGGCCGTGTAAACCACCACCTCCACGTTTTTCAACTGGGCCAACAACTGGTTAATGGCAACAAAACTCGCTTTGTTGGTTTTTTGGGTGTTGTTGACCGCAATGATCAGTTTGCGCCCGGTCAACGACTGCTGGGTATAGTCGGAGGTGTCGTTCCAAGCCCGGTAATCTTGGATCTTGGGGGTGCATTTTTCTTGATTGACCGTGATCATGGTGTCAAACTGGTAGCTTTTATCGGTGGGGTATTCGCTCAGTTCCACTTTTTTGCCGTCCTTTTCCATCACATACACAAATTGGCAAGGCTCTTCGGGCTTCATCAGTGTGGGAAGGTGGTTGCCCACTTTGTAATTACGGAAATCGATGGGGGGCAAATGTTGAATGGCATAAACTGCAAAGCCCAACGCACCGGCAGTTGCCACCCCGGTGAGCCAACTGCTCACGGCAGTATTGCGCTGGTTTTTGGCAACGGGTTGAAAAAACAGCCATAAAATCAAGGCCGTGAGCACAATGTCTTTACCAAACGACTGCCAGGGCGTCAGTTTAATGGCATCGCCAAAGCAACCGCAATCGGTTACTTTGTTGAAATAGGCCGAGTAAAAGGTAAGGAAAGTAAAGAACACGATGAGCGAGAGCAAAGCCCAGCGGGTGAGTTTGGGCCGGAACCCGGTCCATAGAGCCACGCCCAGCACTACTTCCATCACACACATGAACACCGCAATGGGCAGGGCATAAGGGATGAAAATGTGAAAAATGTTCCCAAAATCACTGGCAAACACTTCAAAATATTCCTCCATTTTGATTTGTGTGCCCACTGGATCATTTATCTTGATGAGGCCCGAAAAAATAAACAGGCCCCCAACGAGAAAAACAATGATTTTATTGACTGCTTTCATGCGTTTTTGATGATTGGTAAAAGATAAAAACCGCCTGTTGAACGGCAAAGTTGCGACTAATTGTCCTCTCCCTCCCCCAGCAAGATCAAGGCATAAACTGCGTAGTTGATCATGTCGCGATAACTAGCGTCCACCCCTTCCGAAATCAGGGTCTGGCCGGCATTGTCCTCGATTTGCTTCACCCGGAGCAGTTTCATCAAAATAATGTCGGTGATACTGGATATGCGCATGGTGCGCCATGCCTCGTCGTAGTCGTGGTTTTTATCCGCTTGGAGGGCCTGGGTCACGGCCATGATTTGCGAGTAGGCCTGCTCAGTTTCATCGGGCGAGAGTTCCAGCGGTGCAGTTGGCGGCAGCCCGAGCTGAATCAGCGCAATGACCGAATAGTTGACAATGCCCATGAACTCCGAGGCGATGTTGTCCCCGACTTTTTGGGTGCCTTTTTCTTGGATGGATCGGATTCGCTTGGCTTTGATGTAAACCTGGTCCGTGACGGAGGGCAACCGGAGGATGCGCCAAGCCGTGCCATAGTCGCGCGTTTTTTGGACAAAAATCTTGCGGCAATGGTCAATGATCCGCGTATATTGGACAGCAGTGGTGGCAGACAATAGCTTTCTGGTTTGGGTGGACAAAACTACTCAGATGGAACGGACTTGCGCAACGTGATCCCCACCGAAGCCACCCCAATCAACGTTTCTTCGCGGGTGTATTGCTGGAGCCCGAGCGAATACCGCCCCCGGTACGGGAACCGGTATTTGGTCAATAGGGGCACTTCGTGTTCAAACAAATCGCCCAAGCCACGGCCCAGCGGTTCGCCCGTAGTGGCATCGAACAAAAAGGTGGCTTTCATCCCAGTGGCCACCACCTTGCCCGCGCTGTCGGTAAGGACAAACTTGACATGAATCCGATCTTTGGGGTAGCTGGCCGTGTTGCGCAGGTGATAGCCCAGTTCGTAGGATGGCTCCACCGTGGACACTTCAAAAGAAAACACCGCCAGACTGTCCTTGGCCCATTGATAGTTGGGCAAATCGCGGGTGGCTTCAAAAGTGGCCCCAGATCCGCACGCAGCCAACCCAAACACGGCCACCCCCAAGCATAAACCTAAAAAACGATGGGTACGCTGCATAAATGGTGGTCAACTGACTAAAACCGTAAAAGTAGGATAAATTTTGCCTTACAACTTTCTTTTTTGGTTTACGTTCAAGTTTCTATTACAAAATACCACAACCGACGGGCCTAGCCCCCAAATTTTTATTGTCATGATTGATTATTTTCTTCATAAGCTCAAAGAGCAAATGAATAATAACCGCGAAAAAGCGGATAAGGTTATCCAAAGCAGTGTTGTATGGTCAATGGGAGCGGGCCTCATCCCGATTCCTCTAGCCGACATGGTGGCCGTAACCGCTATTCAGATCGATATGCTCAAGCAGATTTCCACCATTTATAGCCAAGATTTCTCCGAGGCCAGCTTCAAAAATTGGATCGGTACGCTCACGGGCAGCGCACTTTCGGGGGCCATCAAATTTTTTCCTGGTATCGGTTCCCTGATTGGCGGAGTGAGCATGGCGGCCTTGGCCGGTTCTTCCACGTATGCCGTTGGCCAAGTATTCCTCGAGCATTTTGAAGCAGGCGGCAACCTTGAGGATTTTGAAGTGGAAAAGTTCAAGGACTTTTACGCGAAACAATTTGAGAAAGGCAAAACAGTGGTAAAAGATTGGCAGAAAGATTTTACCCGTCAAGATGGTGACAAGGCCAAAGAAGAGGCCAAAGAACCAAGCCAGCCCCCCAAAGAACCAACCAGCAACCAGGCGATCCCTTCGGGCGAGGCCAAACCAGAAGTGGATCTGGTGGCCAAACTACGCGAACTGTCCGATCTGCTCGAGAAGGGAATCATTACCCAAGATGAATTTAAGCGTCTCAAAGACAGGTTATTGCAAAGCATTTAGAATTTAACATTTGTAAACAAACTTATTCGTGTTGGCCTACGTTAATTTAGTAGATAAAATATTTAGAATGCGTAGTTAAGTCGATTACGCTCGAGTCTTTTTTCTTAAATCAATAGGGTTAAGTTGTAAGTCAAAAATGCCTGGCGGATTTCGCCGGGCTTTTTTTATGGCCAACCTTTTTATTACTTGTTTTGTGGCAGTTAGAACGCAGAGTTTGGGGGATTTTTATCAACTTGCCGCCCAAACTACTGGAAGAAATGCTGATCCTGACCGAACAAAATTCCATTGCCAATCATTTTATCGCCGAACTGCGCGACCAGAAGATTCAAAAGGACAGTATGCGCTTTCGCCGCAACTTGGAGCGGCTGGGCGAACTATTGGCCTACGAAATCTCCAAAAAGCTCGATTATGAGCCCCGGGTGGTGAACACCCCGCTAGGCATTGCCGAAACCATGCTGCTCTCGTCCCAGCCCGTACTGATCACCATCTTGCGGGCGGGTTTGCCGTTCCACCAAGGTTTTCTCAATTTTTTTGACAAGGCCGAAAGTGCCTTTGTGGGGGCTTTCCGGGGCCAGCACAATGATCAGGATTTCGCTTTTGAGATTGAGATGAACTACATCGCGGCCCCCGATCTGACCGGCAAACAGGTCATCTTGGTGGATCCGATGCTGGCCACCGGCAAATCGGTCGTGATAACCGCCCAGGCCCTGCACAAGTACGGCCAACCTGCCCATATCCATGTGGTGGCGGCCATCGCCAGCCGGCACGGGGTGGACTATCTCAAAGCCAACATGCAAATGGAACACACCCTCTGGATAGGCGATTTGGATGAAGAACTGAACCATAAGTTCTACATAGTGCCGGGGCTGGGCGATGCCGGCGATCTGTCCTTTGGCAATAAAATGTGAGTTGAAATGCCCCAGCGTTTGCCAGCATACGCTCAAAACCAGCCAGCCGACCTAGTTGTCATTGGCAAGATAGTAAACGATTTCTTCAGGGCAAGGGAACTTTGCCCCATTTAAAACTGGTATTTCCGGCTGCCTATTCTCGAGGAAACCTGCCACTAAAAGCGCCTGCCATCGGCAAAAGTGGTGCAAGGGGTTTGTTTTGGACGAAGGCCCGTAGAACCGGCTCAATTGGCGAGCGTGGCCAAGCTGGCTGCTTGGTTCGCGCCCTCTGTGGGCGGGTTTTTGGGAAGCGAAAAAGTAAACACCGAGCCTTGGCCCAAAATGCTCTGAACGGACAGCACTCCCCCATTTTTCTCCACCATTTCTTTGGTGAGCAACAGCCCCAGCCCAGTCCCCCGCTCTCCATCGGTGCCGGGTTGGCTTTGGTGTAGAGAAGTAAACAACGTAGCCAAATTCTGTGGGCTCATCCCCGTGCCAGTGTCTGTGACTGACACCGCCAATTCGTGGCCCCGATCGACCACATCAATGGTGATCTGGCCATTTGTAGGGGTAAATTTGAGGGCATTGCCCAGTAAATTGCGCAGAATGAGTTGCACGTGGTTCGTATCAGCATAGGCTAGGCACGGGCCGACCAGATGACTGACCAAGCGGATCTGCTTTTTACGGGTCATTTCGATAAACAAGGCCGCTTGCTGATCGACCATACTGGTCAAGTCGGTCAGTTGGGCGTGGGGCTGAATCCCCCGCATTTGGGTGAGTGCCCAAGCGAGCAAATCGTCCAGGGTGTGATATACGTCGTTCACTTCGCTCTGGATTTGAGTACTCAGGTCCAAAAAATCTTGTTGGCTCAGGCTGCCATTGGCCAATAGGCTGACCACGGTGACCAAACTGCCAATTGGCCCGCGCAAATCGTGGCTGATAATTGAGAAGAGTTTGTCTTTGGTGTTGTTTACTTGCAGCAGTTCCGCATTGGCTTTTTGGAGAGCGGCGTTTGATGCTTGGATCGCCTCTTGTTGTATCTTCAGCAGTTGGTTGGTCTTTTTGATCCGGGCGTTTTTGCGCAATAGTAGCCCCAACAGCAACAGTCCTAACATGCTTGCGCCCGAACCCATGCCGATCAGTCGGCTCCGGAACCGATTTTCCGCCTCCAATTGCTCAAGTTTAAACCGTTGCTCTACATTGATGAATTTTTCCTGCAATTCTTGGAAGCGCTCATTACCTCGCTGGTTGATCAGGCTGTCTTTTAATTGGGTGGCCAAGTTTTGCTTCGTGTAGGCGCGAACAAAATCCTTGCGCACGGCATAAATTTGGTGCAGCAATTCATAGTTGGCCAGCACTGGCGGCATAAGGCCAAGCTGGCGGGCCAGCCGAATGCTGCGCTCGGAGTAGTCAATGGCCGAATCGTACTGGGTCAGGTGGTATTGGCACTGGGCTATTTGGTGCGTTGCCACACTGAGGGCGCGCCAATTGCCATAGCGAATGTATCGCGCTTGGGCCACATAGTAATCGGTCAGGGCTTCGCGGTAACATCCCTGTTTTAGCCGCACATCGGCCAAAAAGTTCAAGGCCCCAGATTCGCGGTACATGTCATGCGTCTTGCGCCTAATTTGCAATACGAGTTGATAGTCTTTTTCGGCCAAATCATACTGGCCCATCTGCATGTGGTATTCGGCAAAAATTGCCTGGCAATAAGCCAAGCCATTTTCATGTTTGAGGTTTTTAAAAATATCTATGGCCCGGTTAAGATAGATCTGGGCCCGGTTGAAATTCCCCTGCCGCAGGTTGATACTGGCCATGTTGTAATAGGCAAATGCCATCCGCTCTGGATCATTGGTCATCTCGGCCACTTTGGCCGACTGCTGGGCGTAGTCCAGTGCGGTGATCAAATCGCCCTTTTCCCCGTAAGCAAACCCGATGACATTAAGTGCCCGTGCTGTGTGGGCTGTGGTGTTGAGCTTGGCCGCCAAAGCCAGCACCTCCCTCCCATAACAGATGCACTCGTCGGGGTTGGTGTCTCGGCTGGTAAAACACAGCTCGACCAAAACTGCCAACCGATCCTTTCCGGCTGTATGAGGCATCCGCCGTTGTAAACTGTCGATAATGTCTGGGTTGTACTGGGCTGAAGCACAAGGGCAGAAACACCAAGCTATAATCACCACCAAAAAAATAATGCGCCTCATCGATCAGTAAAACAAGTTCAATATTCCTAATTCGAAGACTTAATAAGGGTATGAAAAATGATTCGGCCACTGCGATTATGTTATATTTGCTTTTGGGTGCAAATAACGCCTACCTTTCCTCATTTACTGTCCAAATGTTGCTCCAAACTTATGAAAATTATTTATCATTTTGGCCTAGCCTTTATTTTACTGTTCGCCAGCTGTAAAAAAACCGCCACCGTCAGCGATACCCAACTTGGTCAGGGCAATCCGGTGGTCAATCCCACCCCATCGGGGGGGCTGATCTGGTCCGAGGAGTTTGACTACACCGGCCTGCCCAATCCCCAAAAATGGGGTTATGATGTGGGCGGCAACGGGTGGGGCAACCAAGAACTCCAGTTTTATACCGATAAAATGACCAAAAACGCCCGTGTGGAAGATGGCAAGCTCATCATTGAGGCACACCGCGAGCCCATGGGCACGGCGGGCTACACCTCCGCCCGATTGGTATCTCGAGAGCGGGCCAGCTGGGCCTATGGCAAAATCGAAGTGCGGGCCAAACTCCCCCAAGGACGTGGCACTTGGCCCGCCATTTGGATGCTGGCCGACAAGCCCAACATGCGCTGGCCCGACGACGGGGAAATTGACATCATGGAACACGTCGGTTTTGACCCTGGCGTAGTGCATGGCACCGTTCACACAGGGGCCTACAACCACAGCAAGGGCACCCAAAAGGGCGGGAAAATCATTGAACCCAAAGTGATGGACGCGTTTCATACGTACTCCATTGTTTGGTCGGGCGATAAGATAGACTTCTTTCTTGACGACAACAAGTATTTCACCTTCAACAACGAACGCCGCAGCGCGGCCGAATGGCCTTTTGATCGGCCCTTTTATTTGTTGCTGAACATTGCCGTGGGCGGCACTTGGGGCGGGCAAAAAGGGGTGGACAACAGTGTGTTCCCCCAGCGGATGGAAATCGACTACATTCGGGTGTATAAATTGTAAGCGGGCCCGATCGGGATTTCCGCTCGCAATGTGCTACTTTTGTGTTTTACGTGTGTAAAAAAGGTGGTGTGCATAAGCCTCTGCGCTAACAGTGGCTTATATTGTTCGTCATCTTGGCAATTTAATATCATTGCAATTTATGAAGTTAACCTTTTGGGGCGCAGCCCAGCAAGTAACGGGCAGCATGTTTTTACTGGAAACCGATGATGAGTACAAAATCTTGATTGACTGTGGGTTTGACATGGAGCGCGAGAGGAACAAAGGCCAAGAGATTCCACAAGCTTTTCCGGGTTCAGTTTTTCCCTTTGATGCCAGCCTGCTCAACCTCGTGCTGCTCACCCACGCCCACATCGATCACTCGGGCAATATCCCCAACCTCTACCGGGAAGGCTACGAAGGCCAAGTGCTTTGCACCTCGCCCACTCAGGATCTCACCCACCTGCTGCTGTTGGACTCGGCCATGATCCACAAAAAGAAGCTCAGTGCCATGGGCAAACGCAACGGCCGGAGCAAGAAAAAGAAAGGTGGCGACACCGAACGCCTTACCAATGAATGGTATGTGGACAAGCACGTGAGCGAAGCCATGGATCAGTTTGTGGGCATTGCTTTCAACCAGCGGTTTAAAGTGATGAAGGGACTGGAAGTTACTTTCAACCCCGCCGGCCACTTGTTGGGGGCAGCCAATGTGGTGATTCACCTCAAAGAAAACGGCGTGGAGAAAAGCATCGCCTTTTCGGGCGACATTGGGCGGAACAACTACCCGCTGCTGCCCAATCCGCATCCATTGCCCCAAGTAGATTACCTCGTGTGCGAGAGCACCTACGGGGCCAGGCTGCACCGCCCCAATGTGGAGATCGAGACTGAACTGGAAAAAATCATCACCGAAACCTGCATTGATATGCCGGGACGGCTCATCATCCCGGCGTTCAGCATTGGGCGCACCCAAGCCCTGCTCTATGTGTTCAGCAAAATGGCCGCTAAGCACAACTTCCCCCCCATCAAGGTGTTTTCCGACAGTCCGCTGGCCATGCAGAGCACCAAGACCTACATCCGGTACAGCCGCCACCTCAATGCCGAAGCCCAGGCATTTCTGGCAAGTTCGGAGTCACCCTTTGATTTTGAGAACTTGGTCTATGTGGAGGATCTGCGCACCAGCAAGGCCCTGTCCAACTACCGCGACCCCTGCATTATCATTTCCTCTTCGGGCATGCTGGAAGGCGGCCGGATTCAGCACCACATCCGCTCAAACTTGGCCAATCCCTATTGCACCATTTTGATGATCGGTTATTCATCGGAGGGTACGCTGGGGCGCAAACTACTCGACGGCAACAAGTCGGTGGAATTTGGGGGCAAGGAATTTGCCGTGGCGGCCAAAATCATGTACACCGATGCGTTCAGCGGCCACGGCGATCAGAACGATCTGCTCAACTTTGTGCGGAGCCAGGACAAGGCCAAGCTCAAGCAATTGTTCATCACCCACGGCGAGCCAGCCTCCATGCAGGTTTTCAAGGGATTGCTCGAGGCTGAGGGCTACGCCAACATTGAAATGCCAACCAAAGGCCAGACCTACCAACTTTAGGTCTGGTCATTCGCTCATCCCCTATTTGAGTAACTGGGTTCACCCCTTTGCGGTGGTAACCTGTAAGCAGGCTGTCCATTGGCCAGCGCTATTCTTTGCTGACTTTTTGGTGGAGCAGTTGCCCACTTTGAGCCGTAGCCGTCATCAGGTATTGTCCATTGGCCAAATGCCCAACTTCAATTTCTCGCTCCAATTGGTAGTTGCCACCGTGTTGGATGATTTCGTGGTAGATTTCTTGGCCCAATAGATTGGTAAGCCGCACGACTACCACACCAGTGGCCAGGTTGGTGAGGCGAAGCGTCAAACGATCTTTGACCGGATTGGGGAACACCGTGAGCTGGGCAGCCTGCTCGGCAAAGTAAACCGCTACCATCTTGGAATAGGCAAAAGAGCCGTCGTTGTCCACCTGTTGCAGGCGGTAGTAGGAAGTGCCGGGCAGGGGCTGGGCATCCACAAACTGGTAGTCGATGCGTCGGGCCGACTGGCCAGCCGCCCCCACTTGGCCAATGGGCACATATTGCCGGCCATCTTTGGATCGCTCCACCACAAAATACCGGCTGTCTTTTTCGCTGGCCGTTGACCAGTCCAATAAACTCCGGCCCGTGGTCACATCGGCCGTGGCCTGGAAAGATACCAACTCCACCGGCAGCAGCGCGAGCGCACAGGGTGAATCGTTGATAAACGGATTGATCTCGGTCAATCCATCGTTCCCGGGCTGGCCCAAATTTTGGGTGCAACTGCCCACCACATTAGGCAAGCCAGCCACTCCCCCGTTCCGTTGGACAATTACATTGGCACTGGGCGTGGCACTGATCCGGATTACCCCGCCGCCACCGCCACCGCCCGGCCCGTGGCAGGCACTGGCGCCACCATTGTTTACCCGGCCCCCTTGACCGCCCTGCGCCCGCACCGTCAAGTTGAAACCGCCCGTCACGTTGCTCGAGTTGGCCAGATTGAGGTAGATGCTCCCGCCGGCTCCACCCCCGCCACTGCCATCACCACCCGAACTAAAGCTGCCCAGTTGGCCATTGGCCACAATTTGGCGGTTGGCCCCGCTCACGGCCAGTTGCGAAGCCCGGATCACGATAATCCCGCCGCCCACGCCACCGCCGCCTTCTAGCACATTGCTTTGTTGGCCGGCGCCGCCACCGCCGCCCATGAATATCCGGGTCGCGCTGGGCGTTAGGGCATAGCCGCCATAGCCCCCACCCGACACCATTCTTGGCACTGGTACAGCACCGACGTTGTTGTAAAACTGGAAATGGCAACTGGCAAACGTTGTGTAAACCCGCCCGCCGCCGCGCCCTCCCGAAGAGCGGTTGCCGCCGCCCCCACCGCCCGAATCGTGGGCATTGCCGCCCCCGCCTCCGTTGGACCATGCGCCCTTGCCCCGTTGGAAGGCCGCTTCCACTGGCAATATGCCCTCGCCCTTGCGCCCGTGAAAATTGGGGGTAAGTGGTTCGGGATAAAAAAAAGCGTCATAATTGGCGGCAAATGTCCCCAAAGTAAGGTCGTAGTCGGCCCGGCCACAGGCATCCGCCGACAAAAAGGCTGACCCGCCCCGAAAACCCTGATTGGATACACTGATGCTGTCGGCCAGGGTGAGGGTACCGCGCACTATCATGGCCACTACGCCCCCGGTGGCCCCATTCCACGGCTGGGCCGTGACAAACCCACCCGTCACAGTGGCCCCGGCCCGGTATTCGGGCACTCGAACCACCTGCACCATTCCAGCCACGGTGTAGGTATTGGCCAATTGACTGCGGAAAAACAAGCGGTTGCCCGTGATGCTGTTGATCTCGTTGAACTCGTAGTTGCCCGCGTTCCCCATGCTGGTAATGCCACCAAAAGCAGTGGTATTGGTCCGATTGATCGTGCCACCCTGCATTTGGATAATCATCACAAAGTCACCCGCCGCAAAACCAGCGGATGAAAAAACATCAATACTGCTCAAGAACGCGCAATCCACTGCGGCCGCATTGTTGATCGCCGTTACCGCCACATATCGGTTGATCACCCCGTTGATGTTTTGGGGCGTGTTGAACGATTGGGCATGGCCCAACTGCGAAAAGCCCAATCCCAAAAGCAGAAAGGCCAAAATCAGTAAATCAATCTTCATAGCAATCATTGATAAAAACAAGAAAAAATCGGGCGATGGTGGTAGCTTTGGTCGGTCGCTAAGAAAACTATCGATCAAAAAAGGTGCTTGTTAAAAAAACCTGCGAATTCAACTTGGTGGGCCGCAGCAGGAAGCACCCGAAGAGTGGCGGGAGCAAGGGCTATCTGCCCAAATAGCCACGGTTAAGCAGTTGGGATGAAGTAAGCAAAAAGATCGCTGGGCGTTCATTAGGTCCATTTGAAGTCCAGAAAGTGGGTTGAGGGGAGTAGCACGGCCCCCAAACAGACGATAATCTTACACGAGTCAGATTTGGCCACATTCCGCAAATGCACACTCCATGGTGAACATTCTATTGCGACAAAGCCGGGCTTTCTGGGGCCAGTCTTAATTATTGCGTATTTTGCGTTCTTAACTTCAAACCACGATTGAAAACAATGAAACAGTTATCTCTACGGTATGTATGCCTGAGTTGGGCTTTGTCCCTGTGCCTGGCTTGGCTCTTGGCCCTGCCCTTGGCCGCCCAAACCCTCGACATGGCCAAACTTCACGGCCTGAAAGCCCGGAGCGTCGGCCCGGCAGGAGTCAGCGGGCGCATTACGGCCATCGATGTGGTGCTAAAAAAGCCGGATGTCATCTACATCGGCTCGGCCTCGGGCGGACTATGGAAAAGCACCAGCGGGGGCATTACTTGGAAACCCATTTTTGACGAGCAGCCCGTGGCTTCTATCGGGGCCATCAGCATCTACCAAAAAAACCCCGACGTGATCTATGTGGGCACCGGCGAAGGCAACCCGCGCAACAGCCAGAACAGCGGCAATGGCGTGTACAAGACCGAAGACGGCGGCAACACTTGGCAATACTTGGGCCTGCCCAATAGCCGCCAGATCCACCGCATCTTTGTCCACCCGGACAATCCCGATGTGGTCTATGCGGGCGTGCAAGGCTCCGCCTTTGGCGACCACCCTGAGCGCGGGGTATACAAGACCACCGACGGTGGCAAAAACTGGACCCAGATCCTCAAGCCCGACAACAACTCGACGGGAGTGGGCGAAATGGTGGTGGATCCCACCAACCCTGACAAGATAATCGTTAACCTGTGGGATTTTCACCGCGATGCTTGGATTTTCCGTTCGGGCGGCAAAGGCTCTGGCCTGCACATTACTCACAACGGCGGCAAAACTTGGAAAAAACTTACGCCCGAAGATGGCATTCCCGAGGGTGACCTCGGCCGGTGCGGACTGGCCATTGCGGCCAACCAGCCCAACATCATCTACGCCTTGATCGAGGCCAAGAAAAACGCCCTCTATAAATCGGAGGACGGCGGGGTGAAATGGACCAAGGTTTCAGAGCGCAACATTGGCAATCGCCCCTTTTATTATGCCGAAATTTATGTGGATCCCAAAAATGAAAACCGGATCTACAACCTGTATTCAGAAGTGACCGTGAGCGAGGATGGCGGCCGGACTTTCCGCCCGCTATTGGATCAACAGATCCACTCCGACCACCACGCGTGGTGGATCCACCCCCAAAATTCCGACTATATCATCAACGGCAACGACGGCGGATTGGCCATTTCCCGCGATCAGGGCAAAACTTGGTTCTTTCCCGAAAACCTGCCCCTGAGCCAGTTTTACCACATCAACGTGGACATGGCCACTCCCTACAAAGTGTATGGTGGCATGCAGGACAACGGTTCGTGGTCTGGCCCCAGTGCAGTGTGGCGGCGTGGCGGCATTGCCAACCACGCTTGGGAGGAAACCAGTTTTGGTGATGGGTTCGACGTGCTGCCCGATCGCAGCGACGAGCGTTTTGGCTACTCAATGTCGCAAGGGGGCAACTTGGTGCGCTATGATCTGGCCAGTGGTGACACCAAATTCCTCAAACCCCAACACCCCAATGGCACCACGCTCCGCTTCAACTGGAACGCCGCCATTGCCGCTGACCCGTTTGATGCCAAGTCGGTTTATTATGGCAGCCAGTTTGTGCACAAAAGCACCAACCGGGGCAACACTTGGGAAGTCATTTCGCCCGATCTGACCACCAACGACACCAGCAAACAAAAGCAATTGCAGAGCGGGGGCTTGACCCTGGATGTGACCGCAGCCGAGAACCATACCACCATCTTGGCCATTGCGCCCAGCCCGGTCAAAGCCGGAGTCATTTGGGCCGGAACCGACGATGGCAACTTGCAAGTGACCACCGACGGCGGCAAGAATTGGACCAACGTGACCAAGAATTTAAAAGGCGTACCAGCCAATACGTGGATTCCCCAGATCCATCCCTCGGCCTACAATGAGGGGGAAGCGTTTGTCGTGTTGGACAACCACCGCCGCAACGATTGGAACTGTTATGTCTATCGCACCAAAGATTTTGGCAAAACTTGGGAAAAAATTACCAATGACCCCAAAATTACGGGCTTTGCCCTGTCGTTTGTGCAAGACCCCAAAGAGCCCAATCTAATGTTTTTGGGTACGGAGTTTGGCCTGTTCGCGAGCGTGGATGCGGCCAAGACTTGGACCAAATGGACCGTTGGCTACCCGCACAACGTATCCACCCATGACATGGTGATCCACCCCCGCGAGCAGGACTTGGTCATTGGCACCTTTGGGCGGTCGGTGTATATCATCGATGATCTGCGCCCTCTGCGCGAGCTGGCCAAAAAAGGGGTGGCCACGTTGGACAAGCCCCTCCGCGTGTTCGACATCCCCGATGCGGTGCAGGCAAATTTTCGTTTTCCCGCTGGGATGCACGATTTTATTGCCGACAATATTTATATGGGCGACAACAAACCCGATGGTGCCATCATCAGCTTTGTCATGAACCCCGCCGACGCCAAGAAAAAAACTGACACCGTAAAAGTGGAGATTTTGGCGGCCAATGGCGAAGTGATCCGCACTTTTCGGGCGGGTGGCAAGCCCGGCCTCAACCGGACGGTTTGGAATTTTGGCCGCAAAGGGGTGCGGTTTCCCGGCCAGCCCAAGCCACTAAACCCCAACGCGCCCGAACCCGGCGGCGGCGAGGCCCTCCCCGGCACTTATTTGGTCAGGATCAGCTATGGCACCCACAAAGATTCGGCCCAAGTAAAGGTGCTGCCCGATCCCCGCACGGCAGTCAATGCCGAAGCAATCGCTGCCCGCGAGAAAGTGCGCCACGAAATGATGAAAAAAGTGGGCATGGCCACTGAAGCTGCCGATCGCCTCCGGGCGGCCCAAGACAAGGTTGGCCTGCTGGCCCGCCAACTCGGTTCCCGCGAGGATGACAAGGCCAAGGCCCTCAAAAAGCAGAACGAAGCCATGCGCAAAAAACTGAAAGACCTGCTCAAGGCCATCAACGGTGGCGACGACGACCTGCAAGGGATCGTCCGCCGGCCCGATGCCCTGTCAGCGGTCTTGTCGGAAGCCATGAACTACCTGCGCAGCAACGACGGAATGCCCGGCAGCACCGAAATGGCAGCCCTAAAAAAAGTGGACGAGTCTATGAAAAAGCTCATTGGCGAAGTCAATGCCTTTTTTGGCAAAGATTGGGAAGAGTACAAAAAGAGCGTGACTGAAACCGCAATTACCACTTTTGAGGAGCTAAAGCCGATAAGTCTGGAAGGCGAATAGTCACAAAAATGGGGGTTGCTTCCAATCGATCTTGGTTTCTCCATTAACTGGAGGAATTAATCATTTTAATTTTTGGTATCGTTTGCCCCCCGCCAAATGGTCTATTTGGCGGGGGGTTTTGTGTTGGCCCCGTGCGGTTTGCCGAGCCAGTCAGTGTTTCCGATTTTAGCCAATCATGCTCCATTGGGTGCTATCCCCCTTTTTGGGGCCCATCCAAGCGAATGTTTTGGGATTTAGCCCTACTCAACGTATTATTGTTGGCAGATAAATAAAACTGTCTTCAGATCCATTGAAATCACTCGGCGCCCTGTTGTTGATCGGTTTGTTGCTCTGCCACTGGCTGGGGCTGACAGTGGCCGTGCACCGGTTTGAGGATGCTTACCGTCAGGCTTCGCCCTTGGCCGCCAATGATGAATGGCTGGAGGTAAAAGTCCCGTTGGCCCTTCCCTATGCCCAGCCCTGGGCCAACCCCGAAGGCCAGGAAGGGTTATTGGAAGTGGATGGGCATTTTTACAATATCACCGAGCAGCGTTACGAAAACGACACCCTATACACCACCCTAAAAACCAACTTGGGGGCGCGTGAACAATTTTCCCAACTCTCCGACCAGATCAACGGGCTGATCGTCGGCCAGACCGAGCCTTCGTCCGAACCGACGGGCGGCACCGCCAAGTTGCTCAAAGACTTTTTCAAAGTGTATCTCGCTTTTGCGGTGCCCGGCTTGCCCGTGATTGGCACCGCTGAAGTAACGGCCGCGCATGCTTGGGCCCAATATGCCCGCTTTGCCCCAAACCCATCCTACTCCTCCCCTACTCCCCCGCCCAAAAGCTAGTCGATCCACTAAGCAATGGTTATTTCTTTGGCCAATATTCGCTTGGTTGATTAGGGAAATTGCATTTGACCCCTGCCGGCCAAGCTGGTGGTCTATTCTCTTTGGGTTTACCTAGTTTACTCTGCCCGATTGGGCAACAAAACCGATATTGATGAAAACGAAACACTACTTTCTGTGGGCGGCCTTAGCGGTGTTGGGCAGCTTGGCGGCTCAAGCCCAAACCCTGACCGACGGCCACTTCATGAACAAAAAAAATATTTGTGGTGGGCCCATGTACATGCGCGATAGCTGGACCCACTATTGGGAAGGCTCCCTGCGCCGCGACAACCCGAACTTGGGCTCAGTGACCACCCAAGCCGTGGCCCTGATGGCCAATTACGGGATCACGACCAACCTCAACGTGATCGCCAGCCTGCCCTACGTGGCCACCAAGGCCAGTGCTGGCAATTTGGCCGGCCAGCAAGGGCTCCAAGATCTGACCGTGGGCCTCAAATACCGCGCTTGGTCATTGCGCAAGGAACATTATAAAATGTGGCTCTCGGTGGTGGGTGGCTTTTCGTTGCCAGTGAGCAACTATACACCCGACTTCCTACCCTTGTCCATCGGCTTGCAAAGCCGCACTGGTTTTGGCCGGGCCATTTTCTTTTTCCAGACCAAAAGCAACTGGTCATTTACCGGCCAAGCCGCTTACCACTACCGGAACAATGTGCAACTGGACCGGACCAGTTATTACACCGATCGCCAAATTTACGCTTCGGAAGTGGCCATTCCCAACTTGTTGACTTACTCGGCAAGGGCTGGATACTATTCTTACCGCTGGGCACTTGAAGGCACCGTTGAGCGCATGGACTGTCTCGGCGGCAGTGACATCCGCCGCAACGACATGCCTTTTGTGGCCAACCAAATGGATGCCACCCGCGTCGGGCTGGTGGGGCACTACCGCCTCAAACCGCTGGCCGATGTGCAAGTGATCGGGATGTACCAATACACGGTGGCGGGCCGCAACATGGGCCAGTCCCAAACCATCACGCTGGGCCTGATGAAGGTATTGGATTTTGGCAAAAAAGCAGCCCAGTAACATTTTTCAACCCCCACTTTTGACAACGAACAAATGAAAACGAATAACATCTTGATTGCATTGTGCTTGCTGATCATGAGCGGCCTGTGGACTGCCTGCTCCAAATCGGTGAACGAAATGGGCGATTTGGCCCCCCAAACCCCGGCCAGCTTGGATCTGGACGCGGGCCGGTGGCAGCCCGTCCTGCTGCGCAATGGCGGCGAAATGGCCCTCGAGGCCCCGGCAGCCCCCAACTCAGCGGATTATGCCCGCGAACTGCAAGCCGCCAAAACCGCCGTCGGCCAACTGACCGACGAGCAGCGCACCATCATCCGCTATTGGGAAGGGGGCGGCATTTTGCGCTGGAACCAGATCATGCGCGAGCTGGTGGCCAAATACAACCTGCCCCCAGTGGCCAACGACGATGGCACCTACCCGATCCCTAATGCGAACAATCCCTTTGCTTACCCGGCTTTCCCATTTGCCAACCCGCCCTACGCGGCCCGCGCCTATGCCTACGTGACAGTAGCCCAGTATGATGCGCTAGTGGCCGCTTATTTTTACAAAGCCCAGTATGGCCGCCAAGCACCTTATCAATATGACAACAGCCTCCAGCCGGCCACACGCCCGTCAACGTTGCCGAGCTATCCCTGCGAAGATGCGGTGATGTCGGCAGTGACCCTGGAACTGATGAAACTGCTTTTCCCCGCCGAAATCCCCTATTTGGAGGCCAAAGCGGCCGAGCAGCGCAACTACAAACTCTGGGCCGGGGCGGCAGTGCGCAGCGATGTGGAAGCGGGCGAAAAATTGGGCAAAGCCGTGGCCGAAAGGTTCGTGGCCCGCGCCCGTACCGACGGGATGCGCAACGCCGTGGGCACACCTGCCCAGTGGGACAGCTTGGCCCGGGCTACCCGCGAGCGGGGCGAAATCCCTTGGCTCAGCTTGGAAACGCCCGCCCGCCCGCCCATGTTGCCCTTTTTTGGCCGAGTGCGGCCATGGTTGTTTGACGCCAAAACCTTGGTGGAGATCCGCCCGGTGGCCCCGCCCAGTACCAATTCCGAAGCTTTTCGCCGCGAGTTGGCCGAGGTAAAAGAGGAAGCCGCCCGAACCATCGGCAACCGTGATCGCACCGCCATTGTGCACTTTTGGGCCGACGGAGTGGGCACCTACACGCCCCCTGGCCACTGGAATGCCATAGCGGCCGATCTGGTGATCGGGGCGCGGCAAAGCGAAATCCGGGCTGCCCGCACGTTCGCCCTGCTCAACATGGCGGTGATGGATGCCGGCGTATCGTGTTGGGATACCAAAAACCACTATTTCAATCCCCGGCCCTCGCAAATGGACCCGAGCATCAAAACCATGACCGGAGTACCCAATTTTCCGGCCTACACCTCCGGGCACTCTACTTTTTCGGCAGCGGCGGCCACCGTGCTGGGCCACGTTTTCCCCGCTGATAAGCCCCGGCTGGAGCGCATGGCCACCGAAGCCTCGCTTTCACGGCTTTACGGGGGCATTCACTACCGCAGCGACTGCGAAGTGGGCCTGCGTTGCGGCAATACCGTTGGGGCCTTTGCCGTGCGCCGGGCCCAAACCGACGGAGGCAATTAATTGAACCACGACCCAAGCCCGGCGGCACTACCGCCGGGCGTGGGTTGTTTTTTTGTGATCATTAGATGCAAAACAGTACCTGCTTAGGCCCTTCCATGCATAAACTGTTTCGCCTATCGCTAGCGAACCCATTTTTTCGTGATGAGGGCCAACCATCTATTTGGAAGCTTGAAATGGTAAAAATACCAGAAGTTCCTATCAGTGGTTCGCTGCTTGATCCCAACGGTTATTGATTAAATGGTAAAAAAATACGACAGATTGTGCACTTAGGGTGCGCCAGCAGTCAACCAGATCGAATCACTACGTGTTGCGTTCTAGGGCAAAACTGGCTGCGCCAATCGCCCCGGCCATATCCCCAAAATGGGCCTGAACCACGGGCACCGCTTGTCCACCGGGCCGCCACTCGTACAAGTCCATAAACTTGGCCAACGGTTGGTAAAGATCTTCGGCCGCTTGGGTGATCCCCCCGCCCAATACCACCAGCTCGGGGGAAAAAGCGTTGATAAGGCCACAAATGCCGATGGCCAGCTTTCGCACAGCATCGAGCCATAGCCACATGGCAAATGGGTCCTGCTGGCGATAGGCCACCAACAGCTCATAGGTGCTGGAGTAGCGACCATGGGAGCGCCGCCCGATGGTGGCATTGCCGATGGCATCTTCCAAGCTGCCCGGGATACCGGTGATATCGGGCGCGGCCCGATCGTCGAGCGAGAGGTGGCCCAAATGGCCCGCTTTCTGGAACAGCCCCTGATAAAGTTGGCCATTCAAGATCAGCCCCCCGCCCACCCCCGTGCCCAAGGTGAGCATCACGAGGTGCTGGCGGCCACGCCCGGCCCCCAAGTAGAATTCGGCCAAAGTGGCGGCGTGGGCGTCGTTGAGCACGCTCACTTTCTGTCCCAAAAATTCGGACCAATCCAGGTCTTCCAACCCTTGCAACCGGCCGGGCAGGTGGGCAATGCACGAATTGGCCGCATTGGGCAAGCCCGGAGCGGATAAGCCGATGGCCGTTACCGGGATACCGCTCTTTTCCCTCAGTTCGGCCACTGTTTCCCGAACCGCCGTTTGCCAGTTGTTTTGCGCTTCCCCGTGGGTTGGCTGATAGGTTTGGGCCAATACCTCGCCCGAGCCACCCATCAGCACCGCCTTGATCCACGTGCCCCCCAGATCTATCCCGATCACATTTGAAAGTTGTGCTGCCATCGATATTGGCGAATTGAATGAATGCCCTACCCTGCCATTTTTGGATGGACAAAGGTGGGGGCTTTTGCGCAACTCGCCAAATTTGTTAAAAAACTAAAAAAATAGTTCGCCAATTAAATTTTGCTATTTTTGTAACCTTTCCGTTTTTGAAGAATTAACAATATTTAATATGCCGTAACGTACAACTTTTATGAATCAATTGGTATCTTCGTTTTATTAACCACATTATCCGTTAAATCCATTATGCGAAACAAAATCATTGTCTCAGTAGCTACTTTGATGGCAATCGGATTGGCCTTTTGGTACTTCACCAAGGCTGATACGGTCAAATCCGAGATTTATATCCCAGTCAAAAAAGGCAAGTTCACCGTGACGGTCAATTCTTCGGGCGAGCTGTATGCAAAAAATTCCGTGGATATTTTGGGGCCTTCGGGCATCAACAACGTCGGGATCTGGCAAGTAAAAATTAGCAACATTATCCCCGAGGGCACGGTGGTGAAGGAAGGCCAATTTGTGGCGGCCCTCGACGGTTCGGAATTGGTTTCTAAGATGAAGGATCGTCAGAGCGAATATGACAAAGCCCAGTTGCAGTATGCCCAGGTTCAGATCGATACCACCCTGGAACTGCGCCAAACTCGCGACGAACTGATCAACCAAAAATATGCCCAGGAGGAAAAGAAACTGGTCTTGCAACAGAGCAAGTATGAACCCCCGGCCACCATCCGCCAAGCTGAGATCGAGTTTGAAAAATCCAAACGCACTTATCAACAATCAGTGGAGAGCTACACCATTAAACGCAACAAATCCATCGCCAAAATGCAGGAAGCGGCCACCAACGTGGACAAAGCCAAGCGGAGCCTGGAGTTTATCCAAGAACTGTTACAAAAATTTACCGTCAATGCCCCTAAGGGCGGCATGGTGATCTATGCCCGGGAATGGAGCGGGCAAAAGAAGCGCGAAGGATCCAACATTAGTACTTGGGAACCGATCGTGGCCACTTTGCCCGATATGTCGGTGATGGTATCGCGCACCTATGTAAACGAAGTGGACATCCAGAAAGTAAAATCCGGTCAAACGGTCACTTTGGGGCTGGATGCCTTCCCCGAAAAAAAATTTACGGGCAAGGTGATTTCAGTGGCCAATGTGGGCGAACAAAAACCCAACTCCGATTCCAAAGTATTTGAGGTTGATATTGAAATTGCGGAGCGCGATACCACCATTCTGCCCGCTATGACTACCAGTAACTTGATCCTGGCGGAAACAGTAGAAAATGCCCTCTCGATCCCACTCGAGGGGGTTTTTACGGAAGGCAATGTGATCTATGCCTTCAAAAAGTCGGAGGGCACGGTTTCCAAGCAAGAGATCCGTTTGGGCAAAACCAACGACAATGAAGCCATTGTGATCGCTGGACTGGTTGAAACCGACCAAGTATTGCTGACCAAGCCGGCCAATGCCGATAAAATGGAATTGATGAAGCTAAAGAGCGCGGACAAACAACCAGCCTTATCCAAAAAATAATCATGCTCAACCGCGTTATTTTTAACCTAGTCATTGCGACTGAGGCTATTTTTGCCAATAAAATCCGCGCTGGCCTGACCGCCCTCGGCATTATCTTCGGGGTGGCGGCGGTGATCGCCATGTTGGCCGTGGGCAACGGGGCCCAGCAAGAAATCTTGGAGCAGATCAAACTGGTTGGGGTCAACAATATTGTCATCACGCCCATTGTCAAAAATAAAGATGCGGGCAATGACCCCGCCGCAGCCAATGGCAAGCCCACGAAGGAAAAATTTTCGCCCGGCCTTACACTGGCCGACGCCCAAGGGATCCGAGACCATATTCTCGGGGTGCGGGCGGTCAGTCCCGAAGTGATGATCGAGGCCAATGTAATCAAAGATGGGCTCCAAAGGCCCGGCAAATTGATCGGGGTCGAGCCCCAATATTTTGACATTATCAGCTTTCGGGTAGAGCGGGGGCAGGCCTTTTCGCCTTGGCATTTGACCACCGGGGCGCAGGTCTGCATCATTGGGCGGGGCGTGCAAACCAAGTTTTTTAGCAAGGAAGATCCCCTTGGCAAGTTTTTGAAAGTGGGCAAGCATTGGCTCAAAGTGATCGGGATCATGGAAAGCCGGGGCGTTTCGGAGACGGCCATCAGCAACTTGGGCATCCGCAATTATGACATGGATATTTACACTCCGGTGCAAACGGTGCTATCGCGCTACACCAACCGGACAATATTGACCAAAGCCATGATCCAACAAGCCAATAGCGATCAAAACAACAACAACGATGGCAGCAAGAAAAAGAATGAGCCGGTCAATTACCACCAATTGGATCGCTTGGTGGTGCAGGTGGCCGAAACCGACCAACTTAATGCCACGGCCGACATTATCGCTCGGATGCTGGAGCGCCGCCATTTTAAGGTGCCCGATTATGAAATCTCTATCCCGGAGCTATTGCTCAAACAGCAGCAACGGACCAAAGATATTTTCAACATTGTGCTGGGGGTCATTGCGGGCATTTCCCTGCTGGTGGGCGGCATTGGGATCATGAACATCATGCTGGCCTCAGTGTTGGAACGGATCAAGGAAATTGGCCTGCGGATCTCGCTTGGGGCCAAAAAACAGGACATTGTGTTGCAGTTTCTTTGCGAGGCTACGCTCATCAGCGTGGCGGGAGGCGTTACCGGCATCATTTTGGGCGTGATTTTGGCCAATGTAATTGCGCAAGTGGCCGAAATACCCACCATTATCTCCTTTTGGTCCATCTTCATCTCCTTTTTTGTGGCCGCCTCCGTGGGCATTGTCTTTGGCTTGCTGCCCGCCCGCCGAGCTGCCGAACAAGATCCCATCACTTCCCTCCGGTACGAGTAAAGCTGATTGGCGGATAGGCTGGTTCCTTCCATTTGTAAATAATCTTTAACTCAATCCCCTCTACCAAGTATGAAAATTGGCTGCTTTTCTTTGTTCCTGCTTCTGTTGACCCAATCCTCCCCCATTTTTGCCCAACAAAAGTTTACCCTCCAACAGATCGTTGCCCTGGCCCGGGGCGAGTCGCCGGGAGCGCTCCAAGCTTCCAACAACAAGCTCAACCGCTATTGGCAATACCGGGTTTTCCAGTCCAACTATAAACCGCAATTGGGACTGTATGGCACCTTGCCCAATTTCAACCGATCCATCCAACCGATAACGCTGCCAACCGGCGAACTAGCCTTCGTGCCCCAAAGTTTTGCGTCCAACAACCTCACGCTGGGCATCACCCAAGCGATCGGGGCGACGGGCGGCAGCATCTCGCTCAATTCCGGCTTGCAGCGCATCGATATTTTGGGGGGCACTGTCAACAATACCTCTTGGCTGGCCACGCCCGCTTTTATCAGTTTTCGTCAGCCCCTTTTCCAGTTCAATGATTTAAAATGGGACAAAAAAACCGAACCATTGCGCTACGAGGAATCGGTGCGAAAGTACAACGAGGACTTGGAATTGGCCGCGGTTCGGGCCACTGGCCTATTTTTTGATGTGCTGCTGGCGCAAATATCGGCCGAACTGGCCCAAAAAAACTTGGCCAACAATGATACCATCTACCGAATTGCCGAAGGGCGCTACACCATGGGAAAAATTGCCGAAAATGAATTGCTCCAACTGGAACTGGGCGTGATGAATGCCCGCCAACAACAGACCCAAGCCCAATTGGACTTTCAAAACAGCATCCTTTCTTTGAAGATTTTCTTGGGCAACAACCAAAGTTTTGGGGATTTCGCGCTGGTCGAACCCCAAGAAATCCCCGAGTTTGACTTGGTCGAAGAGACCGCCATTACCCAAGCGCGCCTCAACCGGGAGCGGTTCATCGCTTTTCAGCGCCGCCGCCTGGAGAGTGAGCGCGAAGTAGCCCGGGCCAAGGGCGACAACGGGATTGACATCAATGTGACGGGATCGATCGGGTTCACCCAACGGGCCTCCAACTTGGGCGACGCCTACATCGGCCTACAAAATCAGCAACTGGCCAACATTTCGTTTCAAGTGCCACTGGTGGACTGGGGCCGTCAGCAAGCCCGGATCAAAACTGCCCTGGCCAATGAACAGGTGGTCAAATCGATCGTCAGTCAGGAAGAACTTACGTTTGAGCAGGAAGTATTGCAAAAGGTGCGGCAGTTTAAAATCCTGCGCGAGCAATTGAAAGTGGCCCGCCGTTCCGACGAGGTGGGCCAGCGCAGCTATGACATTGCCCAACAGCGCTACCTCATCTCCAAAATCTCGATCAACGATCTGATCAACATCCTCCGGGCCAAGGATGAGGCCAAACGGGGCTATTTGTCGTCCCTCCGCAACTTCTGGACGGCCTACTATGAACTCCGGCAACTGACGCTCTACGATTTTGAAAAGGGGGAGGTCATTGTGCATGATAGGCCGTAAACCGCAATGCCCGCCGCCGCCACGATTGTAGAGACAGGGCATGCCCTGTCTCTACGACCACCGCCGCCGCCACCGCCGCAATTCCCAAAAAATTTCTATTTTTGGCAAAAAATGCACCATGACTAGGATATTTACCTTAGTGCTGGCCCTGATCTGGCTGGCCTGCGCCCCCGCCCACGCGCAAGACATTGACAAAGCCATCGCCGCGTGCGAGGCTGCCGAGGCTGCCCTGGAGCTCAAAGATCTGGCTACCGCCGAGGCCCAGTATAAAATTGCCGAGAAAAACGCCCCCGGCACCAAGCGGGTGAATATGCTGAAAG
>JAYUVL010000319.1:0-26890 GCA_043754075.1 Cytophagales bacterium
GGCCCCATCATAGACTATCCCGTTGCCAGTTTTGGCGTAGATTGAGTTGCCCAAATTATCGCCAACGGTCGGGCCGTCCTCTTGGGCCCCAAATTGGTCGACCACATACACATCCCCCTTGACCAGCAGATCAATCGGCCAAGCATTTTGGGACTTGACCCGTCCATCTTTTTCGTGGCCCTTTTTATCAATCGCCCGGTGGACATCGGGCCGCCCCGGCATGAACACCGCCGTGACTGCCCGGCCCACCAACACACTGTCGGGGTTGATGCACTGCCACCCGTCCTCATATTGGTGCTTGTAGTTTTCGTTTTTGAGCACCGCCCAAGCCTCCTCCAACGTCACCAATTTCATCCGTTGCAAGAGATTGTCCGGTACTTTGGGGCGGCCGTCGGGAAAGCGCTCCCCTTTCCACTCGGGGGTCAAAAAAAGGAGTTGCTCCCGGCTGATTTGCTGGCTCTGGGCCACCAAGGAGCAAAAGAGGGACAGTAAGACAGCGAAAAAACAATGGCGTAGCATACGATAAGGTGTTAAAGGGTCAATGAAGGGCAATTAAGCAAAAAACTGGGAATTATGCGCTTTTCCCCAACTTTTATCGGCTTGGCTTGGCGGGCTTTCTGGTGAACACTGCGTTGGCCTGCCATGCCGCTCTGCCCATGCCGCTGTTAACGGAAAGGGGCGCGTTAGATCCGTGGGCAGTGAGTGCCTATTTGCCCAGCCGCCGCCTATGATTTTGGGTATTTTGCTTACTTTTGGGGGCGTTTCACGAATTTCAGTTGTCTAGATTTACCAAATGCCCATCATCACGATCGAGAATCTCCAAGGCCGGCCGGTCGTTTTCGTGCCCGACGATACCACTTTGCTCGGCCATTTGCTGGCGGCTGGCGTTGATTGGATGCACGCCTGCGGGGGCAACGGCCGCTGCACTACCTGCAAGGCCATCGTTGAGCACGGTGAGGAGCACCTTTCGCCGCTCACCATTTTTGAACAAAAAATGATCGCGGCCAACCGGCTATTGGCGCGGGAACGGCTCGCCTGCCAGTGCGTGCCCTCGGGTGACGTGCGGGTGCGCGTGCCCCAAAGCAGCCAATTCCCCCACCTGGATTACCGGGATTAGCCCAATTGGGAGAATAATTGCCGATCCATTTGGAAAAAGGGGAAAGGGAACGGACTTTTGTGCACCAACCCATTTATTTCATGCCCAATATCCTTGTTACGGGAGCCAATGGTCAGTTGGGCAGCGAATTGCGCGGTCTGGCGCACACATTGCCCAAGTTCAATTTCGTGTTCACCGATGTGGCCGAACTTGACCTGACCAACCAAACCGCGGTGCAACAGGCATTTGCTGATCAACCATTTGCGTTTTGCCTCCATGCTGCGGCCTACACTGCCGTGGACAAGGCCGAGAGCGATGCCGCCACGGCCCATTTAGTCAACGTGGCGGCAGTGGAATATTTGGCCAAGGCTTGCCAAGCCAGCCAAACGGTGTTGATCCTGATCTCGACCGATTTTGTGTTTGATGGACAAAAAAACACACCTTATGTGGAGTCGGACGAGGCCCGGCCATTGGGCGTGTACGGACAGACCAAACTGGCGGGCGAAAACGTCGCGCTGAGCCTCCATCCAGCCACGGTAGTAGTCCGCACGGCGTGGCTCTATTCGCATTATGGCAATAACTTTGTCAAGACCATGCTGCGGCTGGGGCGCGAGCGTGGCCACTTGCGCGTAATTGCCGACCAAACGGGTACCCCCACTTATGCAAAAGATCTTGCCACTGCAATTTTGGCGATCGTCCAACAGCTACACCAAAAATATTGTCAAAATTGGCAAAAAATTAATGAAGTTGGCGGGATATATCATTACAGCAACGAGGGGCTGGCCAGTTGGTATGATTTTGCCCACTCCATATTTGAACTGGCCCAGCTACCGGTGGTGGTAGAGCCGATCCCGACCAGTGCCTACCCCACGGCGGCCCGGCGGCCCGCTTACAGTGTAATGGACAAGCAAAAGATCAAAGCGGCTTTTGGTTTGCACATTCCCCACTGGCGCGACAGCCTGCGCGAATGCATGGCCGAATTGGCCAAAGATCAGGCTTGATTGGTGGGTACAATGGGGAGGTAAATCCTGAAGGTGGTACCTTGATTGACCTCACTTTCCACCTCGATCCGCCCACTGATGGCTTCCAGTTGCGTCTTCACCAAGTAAAGCCCCAGCCCTTTTCCTTCCACGTGGGTGTGCATTCGCTGGTACAAACCAAAGATCTTGTAAGGGTCGGGGGACGCGAAACCAAGCCCATTATCGGCAATGGAAATGCAAATAAAACCGAGTTCTCGGTCAATGCACGATTTGATCGTGATTTGCAACGCGTTGCTGTGTGACCGGTATTTGATCGCATTGGACAGAAGGTTGTGGACGATGCTTTGTACATATACCTTTATGGCATATATTTCGTCAATGGCCGAGAGATCTACGTTGATTTGGGCCGACGATTCTTGGATGAGATCTTTGAGATTATTGATTTCCGAATCAATGATTTTCCTTAAGTTGATTTTTTCCTTTACCAACAGCGTTTTACGAATGGAAAGGATATTGGTCAAATCCTTGAGTATTTCGTCCAGCCCTCGGGCAGACAAGTAAAGGTGGCCCAAGATTTCTTTGTTAAATTCATCGGCCATGTTGGCTTGGTTGAACACACTCAGCAGCCCTTGGATCCGGGCCACTGGGGCCCGCAAGTTATGGGAGGTAATGTAGGAAAACTGCTCCAGATCTTGATTTTTTTCGGTCATGCTTTCAATGATCACCTTCAGTTCCCGGGTCCGTTCGCCCACGATTTCCTCAAGACGGTCATTGATCGCTTGGCTCTCATCTTTCTGTTGCTGAATTTCTTCTTTCTGCGCGATCAACAACCGCTTGCCCTTTTGTTGCCAACGGAGCTTCATCCACAATAACACCAGCAGGGAAAAAAACAGGGCCGTGGCCATGATCAATATCTTTCGCTCGGTCTCTTGTAACGCTTGCGCAACTTTCAAAGTGGCTATTTCTCGCTGTTTTTTCTCTACTTCATAATTGGCCTGCAAGGCACCGATCTGTTTGTTTTTCTCAATACTGAACATGCTGTCTTTGGTGGCATTGCCCCGCAATTGGAAGTCGAGGGCTTTTTGGTAATCGCCCAGCTTTTGGTAGTTGGCTGAGAGGATAAAGGCGGCGTTTTTGAGGTTCTCTTTGTAGCCGATTTCGGCCGACATCGCAAGCGTTCTTTTGGCATAGTCAATGCTTTCCCTGAGCTTGCCCTGCTGTTGATAAACCTCGCTAATGCCTCTGTTACTGTACGTAATATAACGTTTCAACTGTGTTGGTTCGGTAACGCGCAATGATTGAAAGTAATAGGCCAATGCACGGTCGTTTTGTCCAAGTTTTTGATAAGTGTCTCCCATAGTGTTCAATGCTGCCGCATAAATACTTTTGTCATAGGCGGGTTTATAATTTGAGATCGATTGCTGCAAATAGTACAGGGCCGAATCATACTTTCCTTCCATGTAATAAGTGCGCCCAATGTTGGAGTAGGCACGCACAATCGCAAAACTGTCTTTGGCTGCGATAAACATTGCAGCGGACTTTTGATAATAAGTAATCGCAATGGCCAATTCTCCCTCCATATTGTGATTATTGGCGATCAAGTTGTAACAATTGGCAATCAACACGGGGTCTTTGAGTGAATCGGCTAGCGATAGCGCTTTAAATGCGTGCTCCATGGACATTGGGAAATTGCCCTTTAGCCAGTAAGCATTGGCAATACGATGCAACGCCCACGCACGTCCCCTGCCATAACCAATTTGCGTGGCCAATTCATGGGCTTGGTTGGCAATCACAATATTGCTGTCAGGTTTAGTATATCGGTAGGCATAAGCCAGATCAAGCATTAAATCTACTTTGGTGGGGTTATTTTGGGGATAGGATTGGAGCACCCCCCTCAGGCTGTCAATTGTACCTTGCTGCCCTAGTATATCAGTGGCCAACAAGGTGAAACAGAAGAATAAAATAAATTTAATCATCAACAACACTCTGTCCATGAATTGTAAAACATTGAGCTAAGTAGAAACTTAGATGGATTGCTCCCCGCAGCCAACTGGTCGCTAAAGGAAAAAATTTGGAGATTGATAGATACATCGTTTAAAATAAAAAATCCATCAGTCGATTATTTTGCTTGATGATTGTTTCGTTTGTTCTACTTTCAAAAGTATATATTTTGCCGATCAATGTGCAATTGAAAAGATACATTTATTTTTCCGTCAAAGCCACCGCCGCTGCCCAGCCGAATGTTACACTATTTTGGGTATAACTTAGCAGCCATTTAAACACTCCTTTCCAAATGAATATGACCGGCAAAATCAAGCGTGAACTAGTCCAATGGGTGATCCTGATTGGGATTGGGGGCGGGCTGTACCTTACAGGCTGGCACACGGAAGTGATCGGGGGGTTGCAACGGGTCGTACTGGCCACCGGCCTAATTCGGCCCAACTTGGACTCCCCCGCAACGGGCTCAACTGCCGCTTATGACCTGCCGATCAGCGCATTGGCCAATGGGGCGGCGGTAGATTTTGGCCAGTTCAAGGGCAAAGTGGTGTTTCTCAACTTCTGGGCAACTTGGTGCCCGCCATGTGTGGCAGAAATGCCCGCCATCCAAGCCCTTTACGATCAACTGGGGTCGGATCAAGTGCAGTTTGTGATGGTGGCCACCAATGATGAAACCGCGAAGGTCAAAAAATTCTTGGCCCGCAAAGGCTATACTTTCCCGGTCTATGAACTCAACGGGCCGCTCCCGTCCTGTTACCAGTCAAGCGTCGTTCCCACCACTTTTGTCATTGACCGACAGGGAAACATTGTGGCTCGTCACCAAGGAATGGCCAACTATGACAGCGAGGAGTTCCGGGCTTTTTTGCGCAATCTGGCCAAATAAGCCCTAAATTGCGGGCCAGATTCAATGACCATTGCCATGATCGCAGGTTCCTCGGTTCATCCTTCCCCGCTGTTTCAATTTTTGGCGCAGGCATTGGCCCTGCGGCTGGACGAAAAAACCGCCAACTGGCTGGCCACCAAACTGACCACGTTGCAGGAGGGTTTTCAGCCCAAAGACTTATATTTGGCTTTTGGGGCGGCCCCGCGTTTTGTGGGCCATACGGCCCTGGCCCTTGGGGCCGATGAGTTGGTGCGGGCCGACGAACTGCGCCCCAGCTTTGCCCCAGTGGGCTGGAGCTTGGCCCAAACGGCGCGGACCTTGTTCCTGCTCACCATCCCATCCACGAGCGAGGCAGCGTATTTAGCCATCATTGACCAACTTTTCAACACGGCTGATTTGAATGAGTTGGTGGCCTTGTATGCGGCACTGCCACTGCTGGCTTTTCCTTCGGCCCACGCCAAGCGGGCGGCTGAAGGTGTGCGCACCAACATGACGGTGGTTTTTGAGGCAGTGGCTTTGCACAACCCCTTTCCCGCCGAGCAATTGGACGAAAATGCGTGGAACCAACTGTTCCTCAAGGCGGTGTTCACGGGGCGGCCCATTCAACAGATCCACGGGCTCAAAGCGCGGGCCAATGCGACATTGGCCAGAATTTGTTCTGACTACGCCCACGAACGCTGGGCGGCTGGGCGCGAAGTAAGCCCCGAGTTGTGGTTGCCAGTGGCCCCATTTCTGGATGTCCAGTTGCTGGGCGACATGGAGCGGCTGATGGCCAGTGGCGATCTGGCCCAGCGCACCGCTGCCATTGCGGTGTGCACCGAAAGCCCACTGCCAGCCGCCAAAGCATTATTGGCGCGTTTTGGGGAGAAGAATTGAACGGCAGGAAAGCAACGGGCACAATGAAGGTCAATGTTTTTTGGAAATCAACAAGTGGCCTGTCCTTGCCACGTAGAACGGAGCAATGGTAGCACTATATATCGCTGATTTGCTGCTTAGTTAAAGCATAGGTAGAGAATAAAGGCATCAAGGTTGTTGGTCGGCCAGCAATCATTTTTAAGCGAGTGATTATCAAAGCATAAAAGCGATAATGAAAGAAACAGTTACTATTTTGGGGGGCGGATTAGTGGGTTCGCTGCTGTCGCTGCTACTAGCGCAGCGCGGCCATGCGGTGCAGGTGCACGAAGGCCGCCCGGATCCCCGTTTGAACGGATATTCCGGTGGGCGGTCCATCAACCTGGCCCTGAGCGACCGGGGCTGGCGGGCCCTCGAAGCCGCCGGGCTGGGCCCACAGATCCGGGCGCTGGCCATCCCCATGCACGGGCGTATGATGCACAGCCAGACTGGTGAACTGACCTACCAACCTTACGGCCAAGCGGGGCAGGCGATTTATTCCGTGTCGCGGGGGCTGCTCAACATGGCCCTGATGGATGCCGCCGAGCAATTTGATCAAGTGCGCTACCACTTTAACCAACGGTGCACGGAGGTAGATCTAAAAACCCGGCTCGTAACCCTCCAAACCGCTGACGGGGAACTGGCCCAGATCCAGCCCGAAATATTGATCGGATCCGATGGGGCGTTCTCGGCCCTGCGCCAGGCCATGCAGCGCACCGACCGCTATAACTATACCCAACATTATATCAGTTACGGCTACAAAGAGTTGACCATTCCGGCCCATCCGGACGGCACGCACCAGTTGGAAAAACACGCGCTGCACATTTGGCCCCGCCAAAACTTCATGCTCATTGCCCTGCCCAATCCCGACGGAAGCTTTACCTGCACCTTGTTTTTTCCTTTTGAGGGCGATCCTTCGTTTGGCAGCCTGACCGACCATGAGGCAGTAGCGCAGTTTTTTCAGACCTATTTTGCTGATGCCATTGCGCTGATGCCCGATTATTTGGCGGAGTACTTCTCAAACCCCACCGGTTCGCTGGTCACGGTCCGTTGCGATCCGTGGGTTTACGACGACCACACCGCCTTGATTGGGGATGCGGCGCACGCCATTGTACCGTTTTATGGCCAAGGGATGAACTGCGGCTTTGAAGACTGCCGGATCTTGATCGAGCAACTGGAGCAGTTCGGTGAATGGGCCCCCGCCCTGCAAGCCTACCAGCAGGATCGGGTGGCCAATGCCAACGCCATCGCCGATCTGGCCCTGCAAAATTTTGTGGAAATGCGCGATTTGGTGGCCGATCCCAAATTTTTGCTCCGCAAGAAGATCGAGGCCAAACTCCACCAACTGTTTCCCGATCAGTGGGTTCCACTCTATACCATGGTCAGTTTCAGTCATTTGCCCTACAAAGAGGCCCTTCGCATTGGCCAGTTGCAGGAGGCCATCATGCAGCGGGTAATGCAGGCTGAGGCGATCGAGGCCGAATGGGAGCAGTTGGACTTTGCCGCCATTGTGGCCCAGTTAAAGCCTTGAGCCGCCGGATCGTGCCGGATAGGAACGGGGATGGCAAATGGCTCATCGCTGGGCCCTGATGGCAAATCTGGGTCAGCAAAGGCCCGGGCCAACTTGGGCCGATATAATTTTGTCAGGTCGTCAAATGATTGAAATGAGTAAATTATCCATTGTAGTTCCCGCATTCAACGAGGGGCGCTCCATTCACCTTATTTTGGACAAACTCCAATCGGTTCGCCTGAACCATGATTTGGAGAAGGAAGTGATCATTGTGGATGATTGTTCTACCGACGACACCAAAGCCCGGGTGGAGGCCTACATGGCCGAAAACCCCCAGTTGCCCATTTTACTGTATTCCCATCCGGTAAACCAAGGCAAGGGAGCAGCGCTGCACACGGGGATTGCCAAAGCAACGGGTGATTTTTTAATCATTCAGGATGCCGATTTGGAATATGATCCCCACGAATACAATGTGTTGCTGGCCCCCATGATCAGCGGAGTGGCCGATGTGGTGTACGGATCGCGGTTCATGGGCGGCAACCCGCACCGGATTCTGTTCTTTTGGCACACGCTCGGCAATTATTTTCTTACTTTTTTGTCAAATTTGTTCACTAATCTCAATTTGACCGACATGGAAACGTGTTACAAATTGTTTCGGACGCCCATCATCCAACAACTCAAATTGAAGGAAAAGCGCTTTGGTTTTGAACCCGAAGTGACCGCCAAGATGTCGCGGGTGCCCCATGTGCGGATCTACGAAGTCGGCATTTCCTACTACGGCCGAACGTACGAAGAAGGCAAGAAGATTGGTTGGAAAGATGGTTTTCGGGCCATCTACTGCATATTGAAATATAACCTGATCCAGAAATGAACCAGCGCGATTGGAAAACCTATTTGCCCTTTGTCAGCATCGGGATCGTTTATTTCATCGGGATGTTCCTCGACGTGATGGACATCGATGAGGCCCAGTATGCCTCCATCTCGCTCGAGATGTTGCAAAATGGGAGTTATTTGGAAGTGCTGCACCGCAATGCCGATTACTTGGACAAGCCGCCTCTGCTGTTTTGGGTGTCGGCCTTGGTTTTCAAGCTGCTCGGGCCGGGCAATTTCACTTATCGGCTCATCCCGGTGCTGGTCTGTCTGCTGGGCATCTACTCGACCTATCGGTTGGCGAAAATATTTTACAATGCCCAGGTAGCTTATCTCGCCGCGTTGATTTGTGGCTCGGCGTATGGCGTTTTTTTGATGAACCATGACCTTCGGACAGACACCATGCTCATGGGGTGGACGATCTTCGCCATCTGGCAACTGGCCGAATACTTGGATTCAGCGCGGTGGAACCATTTGATCCTCGGGTCGGTGGGAGTGGGGCTGGCCATGCTGGCCAAGGGCCCGATCGGCCTGATGGTGCCCATGCTGGCTTTTGGGACCCATTTTGTGCTCACCAAGCAATGGGGCCAAATTTTTCGTTGGCAATGGCTAGTGGGCTTGGGTGTAGTGGGCGTGGTGCTCGCGCCCATGTGCGTGGGCCTGTACCACCAGTTTGACCTCCACCCCGAGAAAGTCATTGAGGGCCAGCGCAATACCTCCGGGCTTTATTTCTTCTTTTGGAAACAGAGTTTTGGGCGGCTCACGGGGGAAAATGTGTGGAAAGACGATTCGGATCCGTTCTTCTTCGTTCACACCTACCTCTGGACGGTCATGCCCTGGGGCTTATTGGCGTTTTTTGCGTTTTACGATTCGGTCAAAAGTGCGCTGCAACGCGGGTGGAAGCCCGGCACTGCCAGTGCTTTTTTTGTGAAACCCGAATACCTGACCCTTGGCGGATTTATTTTGCCCTTTATTGCCCTGTCCACGTCCCATTACAAACTGCCCCACTACATCAACATCGTCATCCCATTCAGTGCCATTTTCTCGGCCCGTTATGTTTATCTCTTGATTCATGAGCCTGCCTACCAAACCTTGCACAAGCTCATCATGGGTGTGCAGTGGCTCAATGTTGTGGTGATCTGGCTCGTGGGGCTGCTGTGCGTGGGGTGGATTTTCCCGCTCACCAACCCATTGATTTGGGCGGCGGCCGGGGTGGCGTTTTTGCTCACTTTCTACCTCGGGTTCAAAGGCCGGACCCGTTTCCAGCGCCTGATCCTGCCTTCGGTCGTGGCCATTACGGGGGCCTATCTGGTGCTCAATGCCCACTTTTACCCGGCTTTGCTCCAATACCAAACGGGGAGCACACTGGGCAAATACCTTAAGGCCCAATCAGATTTTCCCTTGGATCGCTTCTTTGTCCTGCACCGGTTGAGTGGCGATGGCAAAGATATTTTCGTCCACACCATCGACTTTTACAGCGAGCGGATCACGCCGTTGTATGAAGACGTGGGCTCGCTGACCGAGCGGATCGGCAACCAGAAGGGCTGGGTGTACCTCGATGCCCAAGGCTTGGCCGAGCTCCAACCTTTGGGGAAAGTGGAAATCATCAAGAAGTTTGACAAATTTCACGTCACCCAGCTCAACGGGCAGTTCTTGGACCCGACGACCCGTTTGCAAGCCACCAACTCCGTATATCTGGTGGCGTTCACCCCCGATTTGCGCGGGGTAGCGCAGTTGGATCGCCGGGCCAGTGACTTTGTCCCTTAGCGGATCACCGATTTCAGGCGGCCCCACAGCTCATTGTCGAAGCTGGACACGGCCAGTTGCACATTGCCCGCTGACTCGCCCAATCGGATGATTACCAAGTTTTGCGAAGGAACCACATAGATTTTTTGATCGTTTTTGCCCAGGGCGGCGTACATATCGGCCGGGGCATTGGGGGTCATTGCGCCCGGAAAGACCAATTGGATGGTGGGCAGCAGGTGATTTGCCTTGCCATTGAGCCAAGTCAAATAGCCGTAAGATGGATTCAAGGTCTGGGAGGAGGTTACCTGGTTGGTAAAATAGTCGTCATCAGCCAAGATGGGGGTTTGCTCCCATTTTCCCTTGTTGAGCAGTAGGAGGCCGAACTTGGCCATGCTCCGGGCATTGCTGTAATAAACGTTGTTGAAACGGCCGCTGCGGAGCCATATACCATTCATCCCAATTCGGTTCCTGATTTTTTGCTGAAAGTAATTGTTAAAGGTCTGATTGGTGGCCTTTTCTACTACCTGATCGAGCAGTGTGTAGGGGGCGTTGTGGTAGGCCCAGCGGTTACCCGCGTCCGCTTTGTACGTAAGGCAGGCGGGGAGGGTGCAGTCATCGTCACCGCTGTCGTCCAAGCCACTGCTCATGGTGAGCTGGTGGCGGATGGTGATCAGGTTCTCTTTGGCGGGGGGCAGGGCGGTCCAGCCGGCACCCAAATATTGAGAGGTCCGGTCACTGATTTTCAACCGGCCTTCTTGCTGGGCAATCCCGACCAACAGGGCCGTCATGGTTTTGCCCGCCGAGGCCCAGTACCAAACGCTGTCGGCAGTGAACCGGCCAAAGTATTTCTCGCTCACTATCCGGCCATTTTTGAGGATGATAAAAGCCTTGGTGTTCTTCTGCTCCAAGAAGGTATAAAGATTGTTCAATTCGGTTTCGTTCCAGCCCAAGGCCGCCGGTGGGCTGGTTTCCCAAGTGCTGCCACTTACCGGGGGGAAGTACATCCCAGTGGCCACCCCGGGGGTTGGATCCTCGGGGGCAGTGGGCTGGCAGCTAAGCAAGGCTAGGCACAGGCCCAAAACCCATACCGACGGCTTTATTGGGGGAGAGCATGCTTTTTTCATGGATTGGGATTGAAAAAGTGGATCAGTGGTGGTTAGAGGGCAAGGATTGGCCCAAGTTTAATCACGGGCCATATTTTTTACTTTGCGCTTCACCGCTCACCGGAAAATCGGGTTGGGGCATTGTTGACCCAAATTCGACCAAGTGGTGTATTTCCAAATTTATTGCATGGTTAAAGGCTGCAAATGGATGGGTCAAGCGCAACCTGGCCTAAAAATTTTGTTGATTGATCGACTTGATTTTCAAGGATTTTACTTTGGGGGTCAATGAACAGCCAATTTTTATTAAGGATAAATCCAGTTTATTTATTTGTGATGTAAGGATCTGGGGCTATATTGAGCACACGAATTGATTGTTTAAGCCATAAATAGTAAATAAATTTATAACTTAATCAAAAGAAAATGATCGCAGCTATTGTCTTAGTTTTTGTTATTGGCTACATTGCCATTGCATTTGAACACCCACTTGACATCAACAAAACCGCCACGGCCCTAGTAACGGGCGTGCTTTGTTGGACCATTTATGCGTTGGTTTCAGGGGTGCCGCCCTCCGAACTGGAACGCCAATTGATGATCCCCATCGGTGAGATTGCCAGCATTGTCTTTTTCCTGTTGGCGGCCATGACGGTAGTGGAGCTGATCGATGCCCACCAAGGTTTTCAAGTGGTGACCGACCGGATCACCACTACCAAGTTGACCAAATTATTGTGGATCATTGGCCTGATTTCCTTTTTCCTTTCGTCAGTATTGGACAATCTGACAACTACGATCGTTATGGTATCCATCTTGCGCAAGTTGGTCAAGGCTCGCGAGGCCAGGCTCTATTTCGTGAGTTTGGTCATCATCGCGGCCAACGCGGGCGGCGCGTTCTCGCCCCTGGGCGACGTGACCACCACGATGCTGTGGATGAAAGGGCAGATCACCGCTGGTAGCATTGTAGTGCAGTTGTTTGTGCCCAGTCTGTTGTGTTTGGTCGTTCCGGTGCTGGCCCTGAGCTTTGTCCTGCGCAAAATGCACTTTGTTGGCACCGAAAACGTGGAAACCAGTCAGGAGGCCCATCACCATACCCATCAGTACCAAGTTTCCCCCAGACAGCGCAACCTGGTATTTATCGCGGGCATATTGGCACTCTTGCTGGTTCCGGTTTACAAAACGGTCACTCACTTGCCGCCATCAATGGGCATTTTGCTCAACCTGGGGATTTTGTGGATCATCACTGAGCTGGTCCACCGGAGGGAGGAGCACACCGTGCGCGACCCACTGTCGGTAGTGAACGTCATCCGCCGGATCGATGTGCCCAGTGTGCTTTTCTTCTTGGGGATCTTGTTGGCCGTGGCCAGTTTGGAAGTCACGGGCGTGCTCCATACCTTGGCCGAGTATTTGGACAAATCAGTGGGAAACATCAAGGCGATCGCTGTGTTGCTGGGCTTGCTCTCGGCCGTGATCGACAACGTACCACTGGTGGCAGCAGCTCAGGGCATGTACCCATTGGCCCAATACCACGTGGATCATGAGCTGTGGAAACTGATCGCCTATTGTGCCGGTACGGGCGGCAGTTGCTTGATCATTGGCTCAGCAGCGGGCGTGGCTGCCATGGGCATGGAGCGGATCGACTTTGTGTGGTACGCCAAAAAAATCTCTTGGATTGCCCTGCTGGGCTACCTGGCCGGGGTGGTTTGGTTCTTGATTGTGCCCCATTGAAAACGGCCAATCGCGCTAGTAAAATCCTCTTTGTGCAACCAGGCAAAGGGGATTTTTTTTGCCCCAAAATTTAAAAGCAGCACTAAAAAGGAAAATTATCGATTTGGCTTGCTTGTTTAAGATATGACCGCTAAATTGACCCAAAAATCATACATTGCCCTTGACTCTTACACTTACAACAAAACTCACCCACCATTTATGGTTACAGCTATTATTATTGTCTTTGTCATTGGCTACCTAGCCATTGCCCTGGAACACCCACTGGACATCAATAAATCGGCCTCTGCCCTGGTTACGGGCGTGGCATGTTGGACCATTTACGCAGTGGTATCGGGTGTGCCGCCCGTTGATGTGGAGCACAACTTGATGAAACCGATTGGCGAAATAGCCAATATCCTGTTCTTTTTGTTGGCTGCCATGACCATCGTCGAGCTGATCGACGCTCACCGGGGGTTCCAAGTGGTAACCGAAAAGATTACGACGACCAACCCCACCAAACTGCTCTGGATTGTGGGCTTGATAACGTTTTTTTTGTCCTCTGTGCTGGACAATTTGACCACTACCATCGTCATGGTGTCCATTTTGCGCAAATTGATAAGACAGCGCGAAACCCGGCTCTACTTTGTAAGTTTGGTTGTGATCGCGGCCAACGCGGGCGGGGCCTTCTCTCCGATTGGCGATGTGACCACCACTATGCTCTGGATGAAAGGCCAGATCACCGCTTGGAACATCATCGCGAAATTGTTCGTCCCGAGCTTCCTGTGTTTGATTATCCCCATCGTGGCCATGAACTTTGCCATTCGCAAAATGCCCATTGGCAGCTTGGGGTCCAACCAAGAAAATTTATCGGACGAGGCCAATGAACACAGCCACCCGTACCATATTTCCAATGGGCGGCGCAATCTGGTCTTTATTGCGGGGATCCTGGCGCTGTTGATGGTGCCAGTGTACAAGACCTTAACCCATTTGCCCCCTTCGATGGGGATTTTGCTCAACTTGGGCATTCTGTGGATCATCACTGAACTGATCCACCGAGGGGAGGAGAAAGCTGTACGCGACCCAGTTTCGGTGGTCAATGTCATCCGCCGGATCGATGTGCCCAGTGTGCTGTTCTTTTTGGGCATTTTATTGGCCGTGGCCAGTTTGGAAGTGACCGAAATCCTGCGTCATTTCGCCCAGTATTTGGATCAATCGGTGGGCAATATCAGGGGTATTGCGGTCTTGCTCGGACTCATGTCGGCCGTGATCGATAATGTGCCGTTGGTGGCCGCAGCGCAAGGGATGTACACACTGGAGCAGTACCCGCCCGATAGTGATCTGTGGGAACTGGTGGCCTATTGTGCGGGCACGGGGGGCAGTTGTCTCATCATTGGGTCGGCAGCGGGCGTGGCCGCCATGGGCATGGAGCGCATTGATTTTATCTGGTACGCAAAAAAAATCTCGTGGATTGCCCTGTTGGGCTATTTTGCCGGGGTGATTTGGTTTTTGTTGGTCCCCCATTGAGTTTGAAACCCGGATCGAGCACCAAACTGATTTGGGGAAAAATCACCGTTTTGAGTACAAAAAAAACGTTGGCCCAGCTACAAGCTGAGCCAACGTTTTTTTATTCACCAAGATCGATTTGGCTATTTGATCACCTCTACCTCGAGCAAGCTTGGGGCATCGGGCGAATGGAACACCCGGTGGGTCGCCTTGATAAAGTCAGGTTGGTCGGCCTTGAAAATATTGTCCACGTAGCGTTGTGGGTTGCGGTCGATCAACGGGAACCAAGTGCTCTGAATCTGGACCATCAACCGGTGGCCTTTTTTGAAGGTGTGGAGCACATCCTGTAAACGAAAATTGACGTCGGTCACTTTGCCGGGCACAAAAGGCTCCGGTTGCTCAAAACTATTGCGGAAACGCCCACGCATCACTTCGCTGCGCACCATTTGTTGATAGCCGCTCAGCACCACATTCTTATTGGGCATGTAGGCGTGGTTGGGCTCGTCCTCGGGATAGACATCGATCAGTTTCACCACCCAGTCAGCATCGGTGCCGGTGGTGGATACCTTGAGTTTGGCCATGATTTCGCCGCCCAAGGTCAAATCTTCGGTGAGTACTTCGGTCTGGAAAGTGAGCACATCGGGGCGGCGGCCCGCAAAGCGCTGATCTTCACTCATGTAATTGAACGGAGTGAACCCCAAAATGCTGGGCAGGTCGTCAGTGTAGGGCACCGGCTTGGCGGGATCGCTGATAAACTCGGAGAAAGAAAACGGCTCGCTGGTGGGTGGGGCCACTTGGGCCAGTCGGCCGCCATCGGCCAAGTAAAGGTTGAGCTTCTGGGCGGTTTTTAGTGGCCATTCGTCAAAAGTGCGCCATCCTTTTTTGCCCGTATCAAACAAATAAGCGTCGGGCAGTCCGGTTTTGCCGTCACCACTTTCTTTCAAAAAATGGCGAAAAAACTTGTATTCAATCTCTTTTTGGTAAAAAGTAGCGATGTTGTCCCCAAAATAGAGGTTGCTGTGCAGGGTTGGGCCAGTCTCCCGTGACCATCGGCCGTGCCCAAACGGGCCCATCACCAAGGTGTTGTAAGTGCCTGGGTTGTTTTTTTCCAACGTTTTATAAACATTGAGCGGACCATATAAATCCTCGGCATCAAACCAACCGCCGACGGTCATCACGGCGTGTTTTACGTTGGTGAGGTGGGGAAGAATGCTGCGCTTTTTCCAATACTCGTCGTAGTTGGGGTGGGCCACGGTCTCCTGCCAATAGAAATTATCTTTGTAATATTTATCGGCATTTTTCAAGGGTCCGAGGTTGTAGTAAAAATTGTAACCATCCCGGGTTTTGGGGTCTATCATGCCCTTGGCCCACCAATCTTCGGTGGTGGGTTTGCCGTGCTGAACCCCGAAAACTGGAAAAGTCAGCAAGTAGCTTTGAATAAACGCCCCGTTGTGGTGAAAATCATCAAAAAAGAAATCAGAAACCGGGGCTTGGGGCGACGAAGCCTTGAGGGCCGGGTGGGCGTCCACCGCTCCGGCAATGGTGTAAAAGCCCGGATAGGAAATGCCCCATTGGCCGACCCGCCCGTTGTTAAACTTTACATTTTTGAGCAGCCACTCAATGGCATCATACGTGTCCGAGCTTTCATCCACTTGGCTGGGATCGGGTTTGGCGTTCTTGCCCTTGCCCACTTTCTTGACGGTTGCATCGGGAATGTTGGGGGTCATGTTGGTCCAGGTGCCCTCCGACATGTAGCGGCCCCGCACATCCTGATAGACAAAAATGTATTTGTCGCGCATGAGATGGGGCGAAGGCCCAATGCTGCGGCGTGGGTAGTTGTCTGGGCCATAGGGGTCTATGCTGTAACACGTGCGCTGCATCAGCATGGGGTAGCGGTTGGTCTCGGTTGCATCCTTGGGCACATACACGATGGTGAACAGCTTGACTCCGTCACGGGCAGGGATCTGGTACTCATATTTGGTATAGTTGGCCCGGATAAAAAGTGAGTCGGCATTGGTCTGGGCCTGCGCCCGGGCCGAGCTCCAGCCAAGAATGATCAGCAAAAAGTACAAATGTTTTTTCATTTTGAAAATTGGGCTGTTGAGGTTTGATAAACAGATGATTGCTAACTAGGGGGCATTTTGCCTTTCCGAGCCGAAACCAGCGTAAAAGAACGGAGATAAATCGGGTTTTCAACGTGGGGGCCAAATCAGTATGATCCAAGCGTGCCCCGCCTTTCTTTTTTTTGCAAACCATATCAAAACAAAAATTAGTTGATCAATATGCCTGCCAAGGGTGGGGCCCTTGGCGGCTAGGCCCACTAGTGCCCCGCCCGGAGGGAGTGGCCCCCCACATGGCCGCCGGGCAACGTTCATGCTGGCCCCAAACCAAAAACAATCGGATGCTCAATCGTGGCCAAGCAAGGGGTTTGTGCGGCCCAGTCCTTAATATTGTGGCCAGCATTTTGGCCCATGAACTTAAAACTTAAAATTGCCATTCAGAAATCCGGCAGGTTGAGCGAAGACTCCCTCCAGCTGATCCAGGAATGTGGCATCAAATTTAACAACGGCATTGGCAAGTTGAAAGCCGAAGCCACCAATTTTCCCATCGAGTTTTTGTTGCTTCGCGACGACGACATCCCCGGCTATGTGGCCGACGGTGTGGCCGACGTTGGCATTGTCGGAGAAAATGTGATGATCGAAAAAGCCCAAAAAGTAGAAATTGTCCACCGGTTGGGTTTCTCGAAGTGCCGCCTGTCCATTGCAGTGCCCAAGGGGGCGCATTACGACGGCCCGGCCAGTTTGCAGGGCAAGCGGATTGCCACTTCTTATCCCCGCATTTTGGGTCAGTTCCTGGCCCAAGAAGGGGTGAGTGCCGAAATCCACGAGATCAGCGGGTCGGTGGAAATTGCCCCGGGCATCGGTTTGGCCGAAGCCATCTGCGACATTGTCAGTTCGGGCAGTACCCTGTTCACCAACGGGCTGGAGGAGGTGGAAACAGTGTTCCGCTCCGAGGCGGTCCTCATTGCACAGCCCGGCCTGAGTGGTAGCCACAAGCAGACGTTGGACAAATTGATCTTTCGGCTCAAAGCCGTGCAAGTTGCCCGCAACAACAAATACATCCTGCTCAATGCCCCCGAAGAAAAAATAGAAATCATCACCGGATTAATCCCCGGCATGAAGGCCCCCTCCGTGGTCAAACTGGCCCGGCCCGGCTGGGTATCGCTCCATTCAGTAATCAACGAGAATGACTTTTGGGAAGTTATTGCGGCATTGCAGGCCGAAGGTGCCGAAGGCATTTTGGTTGTCCCCATCGAGAAAATGATCGTTTGATGCCATGAGCGAGCAAATTCTCCCAGTTTTTTCAAAATTTGACCGAGAATCAGGGGGAGATTTTTTCAGAATTTATTATATTTGCAACCCTTTTTGATCGAAAAGGGCATTGTTCAAGGTGTACAATGTTTATAAATTTAACTTAAACCGCCATTCAGCTGCACCGTGAATGAGCGATAAAAAGGTGCAAACACAACCAAAATGAGTCTAGTAGCCGAATTTGATTGGGATAGTTACCAATCCAAAAGCCTAGGTGCCGGGTACAATAAATCCGACAAGGCAAAGCTCACCGAACTGTACGCAGGTACATTGACGGAGGCAAAACAAAATGAAGTAGTAAGCGGAACGGTGGTGAGCATCACCGACCGCGAAGTGGTGTTGAACATCGGTTTTAAGAGCGATGGATTGGTGTCATTGACCGAATTTCGCGACATGCCCGACCTTCAGGTAGGCTCCGAAGTGGATGTGTACATTGAAAACCAAGAAGACCTGAACGGCCAATTGGTGCTTTCGCGCAAAAAAGCCAAAATTGTCAAAGCTTGGCAAAACATCGAAGGTGCTTTCCAAGGCGACACCGTGATCGAGGGCATTGTTAAGCGCCGTACCAAGGGAGGCTTGATTGTTGACATTTTTGGAGTAGAGGCGTTCCTGCCCGGTTCCCAGATCGATGTGAAGCCCATTCGCGACTTTGACATTTATGTGGGCAAAAAGATGGAAGTCAAAGTGGTGAAAATCAACTACGCCAATGACAACGTCGTCGTTTCCCACAAGATATTGATCGAGAAAGACCTCGAGGCACAGAAAGCCGAAATCCTCAACAACCTTGAGAAAGGCCAAGTGCTCGAAGGGGTGATTAAAAATATGACCAATTTCGGTGTGTTCATCGATTTGGGCGGGGTAGATGGCTTGCTGCACATCACTGACATTTCTTGGGGTCGCATCAGCCATCCCGAAGAAGTGCTCAAGCTTGACCAAAAAGTCAACATCGTTGTCCTTGACTTTGATGAAGACAAGAAGCGTATATCCTTGGGCATGAAGCAATTGGTTGCCCATCCTTGGGATAGTCTGGCTGAAACAATGCAGATCGGCACCAAGGTGGAAGGTCGGATTGTCAACGTGGCCGATTACGGCGCGTTCTTGGAAATCATGCCTGGCGTGGAAGGATTGATCCACGTATCGGAAATGTCTTGGTCACAGCACCTGCGCAACCCCCAAGATTTTATCAAGATCGGGGACATAATCAACGCGGTGGTATTGACTTTGGATCGCGACGACCGCAAAATGTCGCTTGGGATCAAGCAACTCACCGAAGATCCTTGGACCAAAGCCGATATCAAGACCAAATACTCGGTAGGTTCCAAACACAATGGCATGGTGCGCAACCTGACCAACTTTGGCCTGTTCCTCGAATTGGAAGAAGGCATTGATGGTCTGGTGCACGTATCAGATCTGTCATGGACCCGCAAAGTGAAACATCCATCGGAGTTTATCAAAGTTGGTGAGCGCCTTGATGTAGTAGTGTTGGAACTGGACGTGGATCAGCGCCGCCTGGCATTGGGCCACAAACAATTGGAAGAGAACCCTTGGGATACTTTTGAAACTATTTTTGCCGCTGGAACCCTCCACAAAGCAACCATTCTTTCCAAAGATGACAAAGGGAATGCCCGGTTGGAATTGCCCTATGGCATTGAGGGTTTCTCCAATACCAAACATTTACAAAAGGAAGATGGCAGCCGTGGTGAACCCGGTGAGGCATTGGAGTTCAAGGTGATCGAGTTTTCCAAAGACGACAAGCGCATCATCCTCTCCCATACCAATGTGTGGAAAGAGAAAGATGAAAAGCCAGCGACCACTACTAAGCGGGAGAAGTCAGGCAAAGACGACCAACACACCAACGAGGTGGCCAAGTCAACCTTGGGCGATCTTGGCGTATTGGCCCAATTGAAAGAGGACATGACCAAAAACGAAGAGGCATAGTCTTGAAGTTGATCAAATAGAAAAGCCGCTTAGCAATAAGCGGCTTTTTTTTGGTTCGTTGGCTTCCAATACAGAAAATGAAGCGCCCAATTAAACCTCAAGAGCTAGCAACCATCAAACCTCCAGATTTCACTTAAAAATCAATTTACCATGATTAAGCAATTCATTTTTGCAATTTTTATATTGGGTGTGGTCAATGTAGCCACGGCCCAAGAGGACGAAGACATCAAAGGTGTCACGGCTGAACAGCGGGCCGCGAAGCAACTGGCCAAATTAACCAAGGAGTTGGGGCTGTCCGCCCAGCAACAGCCAGGAGTAAAAGTGGCAATATTGGCCCGGATCCAAAAGACTGATGCGCTCCGGGGCACCGAAGAGGAGAAAAAGGCCAAATGGCAAGCTGCCAAAGGGGCAATTGATGAATACAATGCCAGCATAAAAGGCATTCTGACCGCTGAGCAATATACCCAGTTTGAACAACAGCAAAAAGAACAACGCAGGAAAATGCGGGAAAAAATGAAAAATGGCAAACGAAAGCGTTCCGAGGGCTAGGCAGTCGGGATGAAAAAACCACCGATTAAGGTGGTTTTTTTGTGACCAATCCTTGGCCAAAGTGCGCCATTGGCCTACGGGCAACGAAACGGAAAAATAAATTTCAAAAACCAAGTAAGCGGTATAATAAAAAGGTGACTATTTCCGTTTAAAAGTTACAAGCTCACAAACCTTGGTTTGTACTTGAAAAGAGGCTTAATCATAGGAAATCATCCCTAAACTAGACTAAAATCATGAAAGCGGAATTGAAAACTTACATAATGGCATCCTTGGTAGTGTGTCAAGCGAGTTTTAGCGCCTGTAACATGTTCAAGAAAGCAGATGAAAAAACCGCAGTAGCGGCTGCCTTGCAGGACACTAATCCCTGTGGCGGCGAAGACAACCTTCGCACCTTGAAATTTGCCCATAATGTTGACACCATTTATTCTTGGATCGATGAGAACACCAAGATTACCCAACAAGTGGCCGGCGATGGCCAATTGATGGTAGAAGCAAAATTTACCATCAACTCGGAAACCGAATACGATGAATTGAAGTCATTTTGGTCAAATCGGTCGGCGGCCGGCAAGAACCATAGCCAATTCCCCGAGATTGATTTTGCCAAATCAACTTTGATCGCCTACAAGATCGTGGCCCCGACCTTTTCCTACCCCGATAACATTGAGCTCAAAAAAGATTGTCCCGGCTTTGAGCTTCGGGTCGGGATGCGGCCTCCCATGGTGCAGGGAACAGCCTATACTTCTTCCAACTATTACACGGTGGTTCCCAAACTCCCCGATTCGGTCAAGGTAGAACTAGTCTCTTACCGTGCCAAATAGCCGATTATTTGCCGTTGTTTATTTTGCCCAATTGCCATCTTGCAAAAGATGGCTTTTTTGTTGGATAGATTGCGAATCAAGGATTTGTGGTTCCCATTAAGAAAGTTTAACGGATTGCGGTGGGTTTTTGGGGGACTGGTGCTAATTTAGCAATGCAAACAGCCTAAATTTGAGTTTAAAGTTAGCTATGCGGTTATTGAGAAAATTGTGCTTGTTGTGGGTGTTGTCTTGTTGTCTCAGCGGTGTGGCCAATGCCCAGCAGCTACCCGACATGGACAGCGTGCCGATGTTGCTCACCAACGTGGCGATCCAAGTGGAGTGTACGCAGGGCATCAATGACATGTACAACTTTCAGTTTTCCCGGGCCGAAAGCACCTTCCAGTGGCTGCGGCGCCGGTATCCAACCCATCCCATGCCCTATTTTTTGATGGGTTTGAGCCAATGGTGGAAAATTGTGCCCAACATTGACAACCAACGTTATGATGCCCTGTTTTTGAGTTACATGGATTCCACCATCACCTACGCGGAAAAACTGTTTGACAAAAACGAGGACAACGTGGAAGCCTCCTTTTTTCTGGCGGCGGCCTATGGTTTCAAGGGTCGGTTGTTCTCGGAGCGCAAGAGCTGGACCAGTGCCACTTTTGCCGGCAAAAAGGCAGTGAAATACATGGAGAAAGCGGCCGACCAAAATGAGTTGAGCCCCGAATTTCTCTTTGGCGATGGCCTGTTCAACTATTATTCCATTTGGGTCCCGGAGAACTATCCCATCCTGAAGCCAGTGTTGTGGTTTTTCAAAAAGGGTGACAAACCGTTGGGCATCAAACAATTGGAAAAAGTGGCCAGCGATGCCTTTTACACTAAGACCGAAGCCCAGAATTTCCTGTTGCGCATCTATGCCGACGAGGGAATGCCCGAAAAAGCCTTTGAAACCACGCGCTACCTGCACAAAACTTTTCCCGACAATGCGTATTTTCACCGATACTATGCCCGGTCACTCTATGGGCGGGGCGAATATGTGGAACTGGAGCAGGTGTGCCGGAAAATAATTGAAAATATTGACAGTTCCAAAGCTGGTTACGAAGAGATCAGCGGGCGCTACGCTGGCTTCTATTTGGGCCACATCTACCGCATCATTTATCGGGACAACACCCGCGCCAAGCAGTATTACCAAAAAGCGGTGGGCTATTCGGAAAAAATCAAATCGCTTGACGCGGGCTATTACCTTCACTCACTCTCGGAACTGGCCCGCATTGCCGACAAGGAAGGCAGCGTTCCCGAGGCTTGGGGCTACTACCAGAAAATCTTGGCCAATGCTGAACGCAAGCACCCAACGTACAAAGAAGCCAAGGACTACGAAAAGAAGTACAAAGATTGGAGCAAGAAAAATAAGCGCAAAGCCTAATGGAGATAGCCAAGATGTATGACAACCATGGGCGCCCGATCGATTACCTCCGATTATCAGTCACCGATCGGTGCAACCTGCGCTGTTTCTATTGCATGCCCGAAACGGGGATCCACTATTTGCCAAAAAAACAACTGCTCACCTACGAGGAAATGGAGCGGCTCGTGCGGGCAATGGCCAGCTTGGGGATCCAAAAAGTAAGGATCACTGGGGGGGAACCCTTTGTGCGGCAGGGGCTAATGGATTTTTTGTGGCGGCTGCGGGACATTCCGGGAATCACCGAGATCGGGCTGACCACCAACGGGGTGCTCACGGCCCCCCTCGTGCCCGAACTGGCCCGCCTTGGCATTGGCTCGGTCAACTTGAGCCTGGATACCATGGATCGGGAACGCTTCCGCACCATTGCCCGGCGCGATGAACTGGAACGGGTAATGGCCACCTTGTACGCCTTGCTGGATCACGGAATTGCGGTCAAACTCAATGCCGTGGTGATGGAAGGACAAAACACCCAAGACATCGTACCCTTGGCCGAGTTTGCCCGCCAGCACCCGGTGGATGTCCGGTTCATTGAAGAGATGCCCTTTAACGGTGAAGGGGCCCATTACCCGGTGTTGAACTGGACGCACCGCAAGATTTTACAAAATTTGCGCGATGCGTACCCCGATCTGCACAAAATCCCCGATGGGCCAAACGCTACCTCGGCCAGTTATACCGTGCCCGGCTTTGCGGGGAGCATCGGCATCATTGCCGCTTTTAGCCGAACGTTCTGCGGCACTTGCAACCGGATCCGGGTAACGGCCCAAGGCACGTTAAAAACTTGCCTGTATGACGATGGCGTGCTGGATGTGCGGCAGTTGATGCGGGACGGGGCCACCGATGCCCAATTGATTGAGGCCTTGGCCTCTGCTTTTCGCCACCGGCCCAAGGATGGTTTTGCGGCCGAGGCCCACCGCCACCATGCCATGCCCGCCCACGAATCCATGTCCACTATTGGGGGATAGCCGATGCTTCCACCCGGTAGTGGCCGATAGAAAATCCGTTGTACCCTATCAGGTGTTTCTGCTCAGCGCACTTGACGTAATTTCAGCCACGTTTTTGCAGCCGGCCAGCCCCATAGTCAGTTCAAAATCGGCCATCAGGTGGCGGATCACTTCCGCTACGCCGGCGCGGCCCGCCAGGGCCAATCCATAACAATAGGGCCGCCCGAGGCAAACCGCCGTCGCCCCCAGGGCCAAGGCTTTGAACATATCGGCCCCGCTGCGGATGCCGCTATCCAGCAAGATGGGGATTTGCCCCTGCACGGCGGCAACGATGCCAGGCAGCGCATCGAGCGTGCCAATGGCCCCGTCGACCTGCCGTCCGCCATGGTTGGAAACGATAAGGCCATCCATGCCGTGGTCGAGGGCTTGGCGGGCATCGTCAGGGTGCAAAATCCCCTTGAGCAAGATGGGCAGCCGGGTGTGCTGGCGCAAGAAGGCCAGTTCGTTCCATGTAAGCGATGGGCGCGAGTAGATCGCCATAAACAACTGCACTGCCTTGCGCACTTCGCCCGAGCGGAGGTTGGCCCAGAAACTGCCCGGATAATTGCCCACCATGGCCACCAAGTTGCGGATGGCCTCGGCGGTCACTTTGGGCTTGAGAGCACTTTCCCCCGGTGAAAATTCCTTCACCAATTGTTGAAAAACCGGATCAGACAGGTACTGCGCAATGCCCTTGGCCTGCAAGAAAGGCAAGTGTCCCAGCGCCAGATCGCGGGATCGCCAACCGAGCATGGTGGTGTCCAAGGTGACCACGATGGCCCCACAACCGCAAGCTTCGGCCCGCTGCACAAAGCTGGCCACGAGATCATTGGATTTGCTCCAGTACAATTGGAACCAGTGGGGCTGGCTGCCCATCGCGGCCGCGCAGCGCTCCATTGGCACCGAGGCTTGGTTGGAGAAGATATAGGGCACTCCCAGATCGGCGGCCGCTTCGGCCACGGCCAGGTCGGCTTGGGGATGGGCCATTTCCAGCACCCCGATGGGGGCCAGCAGCAGTGGTGCGGGCAGCAGTTGGCTCAACAACCGGGTGCGGGTGTCGCGTTCGGACACGTCGCGGAGCATCCGGGGCACGATCTGCCAGCGGGCAAAAGCGGCCCGGTTGGCGCTCATGGTACTCTCCAAGCCCGCCCCACCCGCTATGTAAGCAAAGGCCTCAGCGCTCATTTGCGCTTGGGCACTGGCTTCCAGGGTGGCCAAGTTGGGGGAAACCACCGGCTTAGTACCCATAAAACCGGCCAAATAGAGTTCTTTTTGTCGGTCAAAAGCCGAAAAGGGTGGGGGAGTGCTCATCGATATGCGATGTTGATTGGGCTTTAAAGGTACAACAACTCGCGGTTTTATGGCCAGCGGGCAATGGGCCGCGCAAATTTTTCTTGCGAAAGTCACGCTAAAAACCCCAACCGGTTCCGACTTTTCAAAAGGCGGAACCGGTTGGGGAAACCTCTGGTGAAAATCCCCTACTCCCTACCTACCCGCATACATGCTCGCCCGCAACGCCTTGATTTTTTCGTCGGTAATGTAATCATCATAGGTCATTTGGCGATCAATAATGCCCTTGGGGGTGAGTTCGATCACCCGGTTGGCGACTGTTTGCACAAACTCGTGATCGTGTGAGGCAAACAGCACCGTGCCCTTAAAAGTTTTGAGCCCGTTGTTGAACGCCGTGATCGATTCCAGATCGAGGTGGTTGGTCGGCTCATCAAGGACCAGCAGGTTGGCCTTGCTCAGGATCATGCGCGAAGTCATGCAGCGCATTTTCTCGCCGCCGGACAGTACCGAGGCTTTCTTCAAGGATTCTTCGCCCGAAAACAGCATTCGGCCCAAAAACCCCCGGATGAACGATTCGTCCTTCTCTTCGGAAAACTGCCGCAGCCAATCGATCAAGTTCGTGTCCGCGCCATTGAAATAGCGGTTGTTGTCGTTGGGCAGGTAAGCTTTGGTGATGGTGACCCCCCACTTGAATTCGCCGTCATCGGCTTTTATTTCGTCATTGATGATTTCAAAAAAGGAACTGATGGCCAAACTTTCTTTGGCCAAAAACACGATTTTATCCCCTTTTCTTACCGTAAAACTCACATCAGTGAACAATACATTGCCATCATTTAATTTGCGCAGGTTTTTTACCTCTAGGATCTGATCGCCGGCCTCGCGTTCGGGGGTGAACTGGATGCCCGGATACTTGCGGTTTGAGGGCTGGATGTCATCCACGTTCAATTTCTCCAACATTTTTTTGCGGCTGGTTGCTTGCTTGGACTTGGCCACGTTGGCACTGAACCGCTCAATAAAGCTCATCAATTCTTTGCGCTTCTCCTCGTTTTTCTTGTTCTGGTCGTTGCGTTGGCGGAGGGCGAGCTGGCTGGATTCGTACCAAAAGGTGTAATTGCCGGCGTACAATTTGATTTTGCCAAAATCCACATCGGCCACGTGGGTACAGACGGCATCCAAAAAGTGGCGGTCGTGCGAAACCACGATCACAATATTGGGGAAATTGGCCAAAAAATCTTCCAGCCAAGCAATGGTTTCTACATCCAGATCGTTGGTCGGTTCGTCGAGCAGCAGGATATCGGGATTGCCGAACAGGGCTTGGGCCAGCAGCACTTTCACCTTTTCCCCGCCGTTCAGTTCGTTCATCAAGTTATAGTGCTTGTCTTCTTTGATGCCCAGCGAGCTGAGGATGTTGGCCGCTTCGCTCTCGGCATTCCAGCCGTCCATCTCGGCAAACTCCGACTCCAGTTCGGAGGCCCGGACCCCGTCGGCATCGCTGAAGTCGGGCTTGGCGTAGATTGCATCCTTCTCTTGCACCACTGCCCAAAGTTTTTTGTGGCCCATTAGCACGGTTTGCAGCACTTGGCAGGAATCAAACTCAAAGTGGTCTTGCTTGAGCACGGCCATTCTGGCCCCTTTGGAAATGCTCACCTGCCCAGTGGTGGACTCGATTTCACCGGACATTATTTTTAGTAGGGTGGATTTTCCCGCGCCATTGGCCCCAATGATCCCGTAGCAATTGCCTTCGGTAAATTTGACATTGACATCGTCGAACAGCACCCGCTTGCCGTAGCGGAGGGAAAGATTGGAAACTGAAATCATTGTATTTAAGCTAGATAGAGTTGCGTAGTCGGTTTTGCGGCACAAAGGTAAACAGAATTTGGCTGGGTGCGAAGCCTGCCCCCGATTCTTTGGGTTTTTGGCAAATGGGGGACGGGCGCACCGGTCACGGCCGCCCCCCATCTCGAGCGGGTGGATCTGCGCTTGGGAGCATGGTGCAAGGGCCGATCGGTTTTCGCTTGCTTGGGTTCGGCAACGGTAAACAGCTAGCGAAAAGCCGATCTCGTGACTGGTCGCGAAGCAACGGATAAAACAGCCCCACTGCTCGTTATTGGGGGTATTTTTTTGCGATTTCGTCTGTCATTTTTTAGACGATTCAAGTAATAAACACAATCTTTGTACAACCTTAGCCGCTTCTAAATCATGGCCAATCATAAACTCAGCCAAAG
>JAYUVL010000320.1:0-7073 GCA_043754075.1 Cytophagales bacterium
TAAAAACCCATTTTCACAACTTATTTATTATCAACAAGTTAAGTATATTTTAATATTCGCATAAACGAAATTTTATTTTTATAAATTATTGATTATCAACTAGTTAAAGTACCTAAACAGTTACTTGAAATCAAATATAGCCAAAAACTTTTAAACCCATGAACAAGTTCCCACCGTTGCTTGTGCCTCCATAAACAATACCACTTTACCAAAGGGTGAACCCAAAACGTGTTAGAAGTTGTCCAAAATTTCACTTTGGCTTGGAATCGTTCAGTAAAACAGGCTTTGGGATGCGGATCTCCGGCCTCAACTACCAAGGCGGCCAGCAGAGCAATGGCTCGCCACGTTTGGGTTCAACCATCGCGGACGGCCAGTCCCGGTGGTGTTCAACGACCCGAGCGGGCTGGTGGGGTATTGGGAACCCACTGGTTGAAAGCAATGGAAAGTTAAAAAACGAGGCACCATTACCATTCAAGGAGGTGCAGCCAAGGGGCAAAAACCGTCTGCAAGGGGCTTTCGCTTTTACAAATAATCTTTGAGCAGTTCTTTGATTTCTTGGTCCGAAATATTGTCCCTGTCCCCTTTGTTGTAGATGGAGAGCAGGTAAACGGTCTCATCAACAATTTGCACGAAAGAAATAATCCGGGCACCGCCCGACTTGCCCTTGTTTTTGGAAGCGATGGAAAGGCGTATTTTATAAACGTCATTGCCAAGTGGAGTGCCAAGCGCGGGGTTTTCGGCAAGTTCATTGCCAAGGTCTGCAATTTCTCCACGGAGCGAAGGATATTTTTTAATCAGTTTTTTGGCTTCTTTGATAAAGTTGTCGGTAAGCTCAATTTTATAGCCCATCCAGAAAATCATTTAAAGGGGTGGTTTTTAATTTGCCCTTTTTGATCAAGGCCATTTCTTCAAAACCCTCTTTCAGGTTATCCAAGATCGCTTGTTTTGTGGGTTCCTCATCCGTTTCTATCTTTTTTACATAATGAAGATTTTTGGTCAGTTCTATAAAGTGTTGGTAGTCTTTGTCCGCGACATACACTGTTACCTGTCTCATATTGCTTTGCAGTTGAGTGGTTCAATAAAAACGAGATACAAAGATAACCCCTCGCTGGGCAAAGTCTGCGGCTTCGCTCGGGAAATAAGCAAAAGCCGGTGACAGCCGTCTGGCAAGCAAGACAATGGCCCACTGCCCACAGTTCCCGGGCCTGCCCCACCGCCACATTCAAGGCTTACATGGCAAATAACTATTTGGGTTATCTTTATGGACGCGAAGCGCAGTTCTTACAACCAGATGAGGGCCAAGTAGGGAAAGTTCAAAAAAGTTGACAAATAAGACGTATGGAAAACCAGAAAGTAACAATCCTTGCCATTTTTTTGGCTGCCGTATTTGGGCTGTGCACCTGCCAAGAACCTGGCCGGCCGGCCACTGTAGGCAACTACCAAGTGGAAATCACGTTTGACAGCGTGCTCCATTATCTAAGCGACACCTCCACCTCTTCAGGAATGGTATGCCTTTTTACCACTTGCAGAAACTTGACCGGCGATACCGTGCGCCTCAAATTAAAGGCTAGGAGCGGTGAGCTACCGGCCCTTACCGCACGTTACAAGCACATGACAGTGCCACTGACTGTTTGTGCCCGGAAGGGGATACTGGAATTGTTACCGCACCAGACGGTGTTACAGGAAGAACTAAGTGATGGCTATGAGTTTAAAGTTAGGATGGGCGCGGTATCTCATTCAGGGGATGATGAATCGGCCCCATTTGTCTATTCAGAAAAATTCTACGATGATTTTTTCACCAACTGTACCTTTCACTTGGAGGATACCAGTTTGCGGGTACGGTTGTTCAAACACCCCAAATTCAAAATAGTAAATGGGCAACGTACCATCCAGATCCACATGCACTGTGATTGGTGTGCGATCCGTGGTGGTGGGCAGCACCTTTACGGGCGCGATCGACAACCACGGCACCCCTGTGACTCTAGTGCCATCTCGGCCCCTTTGGTAGAGTCGGGATCAATTAACCAAACCTCACTTTGCTTGATATAAAATGTTCACAATCTATGTTGGTAAACATGGTCAAGTCTTTGTCGGTAGCATAGTCATGGTACAGCTCGTTCGCGGCAAGTTCCATCTACTGGCCCAACTCCTCTTTTTTGATAAATTTGAGCGTTTCCTCTACCACAAAAAATTTTTGGGTGAGGGGTCGGCATTGGATTTCCTGCATGATGTGAGTATTGTGCATTTTTTTGTCGTTGGGGGTTGATACTTTTTGAGCTGCCAATGCTGGTACATGGTAGATCGTTGGCTGCGGTGCATTGATGATAGGAAGGTTGCAAAATATTTTCCCGGGCCGCGCTGTTATGGTTCATTTCGCCCTAAACGGGCTGGTGGGCAGGCCAAGGCACAACCGACCCTGCTCGAAAAAAACCGCCGAGCTGGCCCAAGTTTTGGCGAAATGCCCCATTTGGCCTAATTTCCGTTCTGAATGGAACCTAGCCTTTTCAACCCCCCTCCCGCTGCCGAGGAGCGCACTACGCTCTTTGCCGATGTAATTTTGCCCGTGCCCGTGGCCGGCACCTTTACTTACCGGGTGCCACACGAACTGAACGATTACCTCCAGCCCGGAATGCGGGTGGTGGTGCAGTTTGGGCGGCGACGTATTTTGACGGCCATCGTGCGGCTGGTCCACCAAACTCCCCCCAAGAACTATCAGGCCAAGTATCTCATGGAACTGCTCGATGAGCAACCCGTGGTGAACCAAATCCAGCTCAAACTCTGGGACTGGGTGGCCGAATACTACATGTGCACGCTGGGCGAGGTGATGAACGTGGCCATTCCCGCCGGGATGAAACTCAGCAGCCAATCGCGCATCCAACTGCACCCCGATTTTGCCATCCGGTGGCTCAATGCCGAACTGCCCGACCTGGAGTTTTCGGCCAAGGAGCAGCGCCTCATCGATGCGCTGCAAGACAACGACTCTTTTACGTTTGATCAAGCGGCCGACCTGCTGGAAGTCCAGCAAATTTCGCACATCCTCAAATCGCTGCTCAAAAAAGAGGTCATTTTGATCTACGAAGAAGTAAAGGACAAGTACAAGCCCAAGACCACCCAAAAAATCCGGTTGGCCACTGGCTACATCGGCGACGACATCGCACTGAACGAGCTGCTCGATCGGTTGGGGGCCGGCAAAGCGGGGGTGGGCCAAACCCAGATCCTGATGCGCTATTTCTCCCTGGTCCCGTTTCAGGCCGGGGAGGAGGCCCACCGGCGGGGAGTACTCAAATCCTCCCTGCTGAAGGAAAACCTCTCCGAATCCTCCCTCAAAACATTGGTCAAAAACCGGGTGCTGGAAGCCTATGAGATCATTGTGCCACGATTTGGGGGCGAGTCCGAAGACCTATTGACCGAGATCAAATTGAGTGATGACCAGCAAGCAGCCAGTAATAAAATTTTACAGCACTTTGAAGAAAAAAGCGTAGTCCTGTTGCACGGCGTTACGGGCAGTGGCAAGACTGAAATCTACATCCACTTGATCGAGCAGGTGCTCGCCACCGGCCAACAAGTGCTCCTGTTGCTGCCCGAAATTGCCCTGACCACCCAGATAGTGAAGCGGCTCCGCAAAGTGTTCGGGGAGCGGATGGGCGTTTACCACTCCCGTTTTTCGGACAATGAGCGGGTGGAAGTCTGGCGGGGCGTACTGGAAGAGCGGGTTCCGCTGGTGGTGGGGGTGCGCTCGGCCATTCTGCTGCCCTATGCCCAACTGGGCCTCATCATCGTGGATGAGGAACACGACCCGTCCTACAAACAATATGACCCGGCCCCGCGCTACAACGCCCGGGACGTGGCCATGGTGCTGGCCAACCATCACCGCGCCAAGGTGTTGCTCGGTTCGGCCACGCCTTCGCTGGAAAGCTATTGGATGGCGGCCCAAGCCCGCTATGGATTTGTGCGGGCCGACAAACGCTACAACAATGCGGCCCTGCCCGACATAACGCTGGTGGATACCAGTGTGGATCGCAAGCTCAAAAAGATGAAGGGCGATTTTGCGCCACTCATGCTGGCCACCCTGGAAGCGACCCTACAAAAGCGTGAACAGGTGATCTTGTTCCAAAACCGCCGGGGCTACGCCCCCCACTTGGCCTGCAATGAATGTGGCTGGGTGCCCAAGTGCAACAATTGCGATGTGAGCCTGACCTATCACCTGCACAGCAACGAATTGCGCTGCCACTATTGCGGCTACCGCGAAGCCCCCCCCGGTGGGTGCCGGGAGTGCGGCTCCACCCAGATCCGGCCCGTGGGCTTCGGTACCGAAAAGATCGAGGACGAGCTCAAACTGCTCCTGCCCGAGGCGGCCATCCAGCGGATGGACTTGGACTCCACCCGATCCAAATTCAGTTACCAGAACATCATCCAGGATTTTACCGATCAAAAAATAGACATCTTGGTTGGCACCCAAATGGTGAGCAAAGGCCTGGACTTTGACCACGTGAGCTTGGTGGGCGTGTTCGACATCGATCGGCTCTTGCATTTTCCCGATTTTCGCTCCCACGAGCGCACCTTCCAGTTGGTGACCCAAGTGAGCGGGCGGGCAGGCCGCAAGCAGAAGCTGGGGCACGTACTGATCCAGACGGGGCATCCCGGCCACCCCATTTTGCAGCGGATCGTGGCCCATGACTACGAAGGATTCTACCAAGCCGAGATCGGCGAGCGTGCTGCCCACGGGTATCCGCCGTTTATGCGCCTGATCCGGCTCACGGTCAAGGGCGAAGATCTGGCCCAAACGGTTGAGGCGGCCACCCAACTGGCCCATCTGCTGCGGGCGCAGTTGGGCCATTCGCGGGTGCTGGGGCCCGAAGCGCCACCCGTTGAAAAAATCCGCAATCAGTACCTCCGCAATGTGTTGGTAAAATTGGAACGGGACAAGGTCGACTTGAAGAAAGTTAAAAAATTTATCCTTGATACCATGCAGGCCGTGGGCGGGAGCAAAAACTACAAACAATTGTACCTAGTGCCGGACGTGGATCCGGTTTGAAGCTTTTTGCTAGGTGCAAGATGGCCGAGTGGGGCGGTGATGGTTGGGGTGCTTGTTGGTTGGCTGGACCGATCACCGGGGCAGGTTGGGCAATGTCCCAAACGCCGCTCAAATTTGAAGGGCCACGCGCTCCGCCAGTCAGCGGCCAATATCGACTTGCTGGCCCGGCCGAGGGTGGATAACCGATTTCACTAAGCTACTTTTGCAAACCAGATCGCACTGGGCAGCATCGCTGCAACCTTTGGCCCGGTTTGGGCATCTACACTTTAAAATAATTGGAGGATGAAAAATCTTTGCTTTTTAGCCAGTTTGTTACTTTTTGCGCCCTCCATCTGGGCCCAAACCACCAAGATCGGGTACGTGCGCCCCGATGCAGTGCTCACCTCGCTCCCGGAAACCAAGAAGATCGAGATGGAGCTGCGCACCTTTCAGACCCAAATTGAGACTGAAATCAAGAAAAAGCAGACCGAATTCATGGCCAAACGCACCGAGGCCGAAAAGTTGGATCCGGCCAATACGCCCCCAGCGGTGGTGCAGGCCAAAGTGAAAGAAATTCGCGCGTTGGAAGATGCCTATGGGGTGTTCATCAACAAAGCCGAGGAGGACATGCAAAAGAAGAAAGAGACCCTGCTTGGGCCCGTACTGGCCAAAATCCAAAAAGAAATTGAGGCGCTGGCCAAGGCCGAAAACTTTGACCTAGTTCTCGACGCTGGCAATGAGCGAGTGCCCGTACTACTTTTTGCCAAACCTGAAAATGACTTGACCGACCGAATCATCCAAAAATTGGGCGGCACAGTACCGCCCAAAGGAAATTGATCGGCCATTTTATCATTGCAGCGTGCTGATGGCCTGGCCAATTTTGTCATATATCTCATCAATCTCACCAATGCCGTAAATGGCTTGGTGTTTTTGTTGTTGCTTGTAGTAGTCGGCCACGGGCAACGTTTTGGTCATGTATTCGTTGAATCGCTTGCGGATGGTTTCCTCGCTCTGGTCGTCGGCCCGGCCCGAGCTTTCGCCACGGAGCAAGAGCCGCTTTACCAGTTCATCTTCTTGTACTTCCAGCTCGATCATGCCCGAAATGGCCGTACCGTTTTGGATCATCAATTCATCGAGTGCCTGGGCTTGGGCCACCGTGCGCGGGAACCCATCAAAAATAAAACCGGGGGCTTGCAAATTGGCCTTGACCTTGTTGCCGATCATGCCGATCACCACAGCATCGGGCACCAACTCCCCCCGGGCCATGATCTGGGCCGCTTTCAGGCCCAAAGGGGTTTGGGCTTCCCGCTCGGCCCGCAGCAAGTCGCCGGTCGATAAGTGGATGAAGTGGTATTGGTCGATGAGTTTCTGGCTTTGGGTGCCTTTTCCTGCGCCCGGCGGGCCAAAAAGTACAATGTTGAGCATAAATATTCCCTCGCTTGGCGGATTGATTAAACCATTTGACCTGCTCAACCAAAATTGATTTGAAACCAAATAAACGGTTAATTCCTTTAAAATCAAGGAAATCAACCGGATTGATGCTTCAAAACATTTTAATCTTGCTATAATTTCAACCAAAAGTACGGTTTAAAACCAAAAATCAAAAAGTGGAGCCCAAATAGTTGTAAGTGTCGTATTGTTGGGCCAATTGGCGATACTGGTTCGCTTTGGTCTTATTGCCCAATCGGGTGTAGTGGCGCGACAGGCCCGCATAGACATACAGGCGGTGGGAGTCGGCATATTTGCCTTCTTTTTTTAACAACAGCTCCGCTTCTTGGTAGTTTTTTACTGCAAGATCAAGGTTTTTTTGTTGAAATTCGGCGATCATCCCGCCGAATACCTTGCCCATTGCTTGCCAAAGTGGCCGCGGGGCCGCTTGTAATTGCTGGGTGTGGGGGAGGGCTTCTTCAAAATTGCGGGTGAGGATGAGTATCTCGGCCGACTTGCTGGTGAACCAGAGATTGTTCGGGTACTTTTGGCTCAGTTTGCGGGCATGGAACAATGCTTTGAGTGGGTTGTTTTCGTAACGAAGATAAATGTGGGCCAAGTAGCTCGCTGC
>JAYUVL010000321.1:0-8312 GCA_043754075.1 Cytophagales bacterium
TTTAAGTACATGCTCCTAACATATTGTTTTTAAATAGTATAAAATAAAATTTACCATTCTTTTTTTTTACAGTTTGACGGGCGTCGAGTTTGGATCTTAATTTTGTAATGTGGGAATCAGTGGGTTGTAAATGGAATTTTGGTGACGTTCTCACAAAGAATTGCCGTTTTTTAAAAAAAGTGGGAAAAAGTGGGTGAAAGTGGGTGATTTTTTCAAAGAGTTTTATAGCTTTGTATCCAGAGTTAAAGTAACGCTTGAATGTTGTTCTACGGTGAATTCGAAGCACGGCTCGATGCCAAAGGTCGATTGGTCTTACCGGCCAAGATCAAGGCTGCTTTGCCCGCTGAATCCGAGAGCAATTTGATCCTGACCCGGGGCTTTGAACCGTGCATCACGCTCCATCCGCTATCGGAATGGAACAAGATCTTGGAACGGGTGACGGCCTTGGACGAGTTCAACGAAGAGTTTCGGAATTTTCAGCGGAACTACCTCCGGGGCAATGCGGAAGCTGAGTTGGATAGCAACGGGCGGTTTATTTTGCCCAAATCGATGATGAAGTACGCCAATATTGACAAAGAGGTCATTGTGGTGGGGGTGGGCAAGCGCGTTGAACTGTGGGACCCAGAAACCTACAATACCTATTTGGTGAAAGACCAGCAGCAATTGTCAAAAATGGCGGAAAAGGTCCTCGGCCAAGGAAACGGAGCGACGTAGGTACGCTGTGCATACACATATATAATAAGTGTGATCAAATGAGCGAATACCATACCCCAGTGATGTTGCGCGAGTGTTTGGAAGGTTTGCGCATTGAGCCGACGGGTATTTATGTAGATGTGACTTTTGGCGGGGGAGGGCACTCCAGGGCCATCCTGTCCCAACTGACCGGTGGTAAGCTTTACGGTTTTGACCAAGACCACGAAGCGGCCCAACAAGCAACGTTCATTGAAAATCAGCAGTTCTCGTTCGTCGCGGCGAACTTCAGGAATTTGCGCAAGTACCTCAAACTCTACGGGGCCGCCCAGGTAGATGGCATTTTGGCCGATTTGGGGGTGTCTTCGCACCAATTCGACTCAGCAGAACGCGGGTTTTCCATCCGCCTTGACGCTGAACTGGATATGCGCATGAACAAGAGCGCGGCGGCCACGGCCAAAGAAGTGTTGGGCCGTTATCCCGAGGCAGAACTGCACCGGATTTTCGGAATGTACGGGGAAGTGCGCAATGCCAAGTCGCTAGCGGCGGGCATCGTGTCAGCCCGGGCCAAACAGCCCATCCAAACGGTAAATGAACTGAAGGCGATTTTGGAAAGATACGCGCCCAAGTTCAGTGAGTACAAGTACTTTGCTCAGGTGTTTCAAGCCTTGCGCATCGAGGTGAACGACGAACTGAAAGCCTTGGAAGAATTTTTGGTCCAAGCCGCCGAAGTGCTCAAGCCCGGGGGGCGGTTGGTGGTTTTGTCCTACCATTCGCTCGAGGATCGTTTGGTGAAGCATTTCATTGGCAAGGGCAAGTTCCACGGGGAAGTAGAAAAAGATTTTTATGGCCACGAGCTAAAGCCTTTACGGGCGGTAAGCCGGGGAGCGCTGACCCCTTCGCCGGAAGAGGTGGAAGTCAACAGCCGCGCCCGGAGTGCCAAGCTCAGGATTGCCGAGAAAATATAGCGATGGTTTGTCCAGTAAATAAAGAAGCGTATGAACAGCACCATGAATTTGAACCGGCCCAAAAAAGTGGCCCAAGAGCAGCCGGTCAGTACGTCAGACAATTTGATCCAACAGATCCGCACGTTGGAGTTCAACGACACGGCGCGGAGAAAACTGGTGCGCTATTTTATGTTTGTCGCCGTTTGTGGTATGCTCTACATTGCCAATGCTCATTATGCCGATCGCAACATTCGAAAAATCAACTTGTTACAACGAAAAGTAGAAGAACTTCGGTCTGATTATACCACCATCAAGGCCAAATACATTTTGGAAGGCAAACGGGCCGAAGTACGCCAGAAGGTAAAGGGGTTGGGACTGGCCGAAAGCAATGAACCCGCTTATGAACTACAGGTGGAAGCCGAATAGGTTTAAAGCTAAACCATTTCCGCTGGTTCCTTGGGGAATCGTGGAAACTGAAAACATAAAGTTTGAAATTTGTAATACAGCGTTCACGATAAATCGAGTAAACGAATTTACCCCACGATGCCCTGTGCAAGCTCCCCTCAATGGGGGCTCGCATAGGCAACGGACAAGCTCCCAGTAGGGAAAAGTGGGCCGGGTTTTCCCGTCCGATAGTTAATTTTTCGGCTCCCCTTTGCGGTGAGCCTCTTGTATTGAACCAAGCTAAAGACGAACCAAGCAGCAGCTGCCCGAAAGGGTGGTTCTACGGTATTGGAACCATTTACCAGCATTTAGTTATCATTTACTGAACCGATCATTAAACTAACGCATCATTTGGCATGAGCATCAGAGGTTCCATACTAGCACGGGTGCAGGTTGCATTTTTGTTTATTGTTTCGTTGGCTTTGCTCGTCTTGGTAAAAATTATTTATATCCAAGTGGCTCAAGGTGATAAGTGGGCCAAACGGGCCGAGCTGAATGGCTTGAAATACCGCCAGATCAAAGCCCACCGGGGCAATATCTTGTCCGATGACGGCACCCTGCTGGTTACTTCGCTGCCCCAGTACCGCTTGGCTTTTGACCCAATGCTGGCCGAGGAAGCGGTGTTCAAGGCCAATATCGATACCTTGGCCAAATTGCTGTCGGCCTATTTCAACGAAAAATCGGCCAAGGAGATATTGACCGACCTCCAAAAAGCCCGGGCCGAAAAGAAGCGCTACAAAGTGCTGGCCAATCAAAAACTGGACTACCAACAAAAGAAAGCGATTGAGACTTGGCCTTTGGTCAATGGCAAACGGAATGGTGGGGTGATTTTTGAGCGGGCCGATCAGCGCATCCGCCCACTGGATGATCTGGCCCGCCGCACCCTTGGTTCGGTGGCCCAAGACAGCGTCCGGGGCATTATCGGGCGCGGCCTAGAATACAGCTTTCAAAACATTTTGGGGGGCAAAGACGGCGAGGCCATCTTTCAAAAGGTTGCCGGCGGGGTTTGGAAACCAGTCAATGATGGCTCCTACATCCGCCCCGAAGACGGACTGGACATCCAGACCACCCTCAACTTGGACTTGCAATTGGCCGCCGACAATTCCCTGCGCGAGGCGCTCATTTCCACCAATGCCGATTACGGATCGGCCATCGTGATGGAAACCCACACCGGCGAGATCAAGGCGATGGTCAATTTGAGCCGCCAATCGGCCGGGGTGTACAACGAAGACAACAACTACGCGGTGGGCAGTGCAGGCTTGGCCGAACCTGGCTCCACGTTCAAGATCGCCACCATGGCGGCCTTGCTGGAAGAAGCTGAGATCAACCTTGACGACACCGTGGAAACGGGCAACGGCAAATACCAGTTCTACCAAGATGCGATCATGACCGACACCAAAGAGGGTGGCCATGGGCGGCTCACGGTCAAACAGGTGTTTGAACTTTCGTCCAACATTGGTACTTCCAAACTGGCATTCAAATATTTTCGCAAGGATCCCAATAAATTTTTGGCCTATTTGGATCAATTTGGGCTGACTAAGCGCATTGATTTCCAAATGTCGGGCGAGGCTGCCCCGGCCGTCAAACGGCCCAGCGACCCTTCATGGAGTGGGGCCACGCTGCCTTGGATGTCGGTGGGTTATGAGCTCAAACTGTCGCCCTTGCACACGCTCGCGTTCTGCAATGCGCTGGCCAACGGAGGCAGAATGATCCAGCCCTTCATTGTTAAGAGCGTGATCAAAGCCAATGAAACGGTGCGCGAGTTCCAGCCCCGGATCCTGAGCGAGCGGGTATGCTCCGACCGCACCCTGGGCATTCTGCGTTCCCTGATGGAGGGCGTGGTGGAACGCGGCACGGCCAGCAATATTAACACGAGCCACTACAAAATCGCGGGCAAGACTGGTACTTCCGAAAAAGTGGAAAATGGGGCTTATACCGAAAAGCACTATACCTCCTTTGTGGGCTATTTCCCTTCGGATGCGCCCATGTACACGTGCATTGTGGTGATCGACAACCCACGCAACCAACGATATGGGGCCTTGGCCGCCGCGCCGGTGTTCCGTAAGATTGCTGACTTTGCTTATTCCCAAAAAATTACCCGGCAGATCAAACGCGATGAAAAATTTGCCTACCAGGCACCCCGGATCCGGTCGGGCAACCAAGCCGATCTACGACTGATCAGTGCGCAGCTCGGCCTCAAGATCGATTCGGAAACCGATGCTACTTGGGTGACCACCAAAGTGAAGGGAGACACCGTGATCCTGGCCCGGAGCAAAATGGATGCTGGCGTGCCCAACGTGGTGGGTCTGACCATCAAAGATGCCCTGTACCTACTCGAGAACCGGGGAATGAAAGTGGTCTTTGCGGGCAAGGGAAAAGTCAAACAGCAATCCGTCAACCCGGGGGCCAAGCTCCACCGGGGCGGTTGGATTGTGCTCACATTGGGCTAATTGCCCCATTCTCCGGGCAATGACAAAGTGATTCTCCGCTGCGATCAAAAATAAGTATCCAGCAGGCAACAATAAAGCGTCAGTCCACTCATTGAGTACATATACAGTAAACTTTTAACTTTTACAAACATGAAAAAGTCTCTTTTGATCATCGTGCTGTGCTGGTTTGCCAGCTCAAGTGTTTTTGCCACCGGGGTCAATGCTGACCAGCCCAACGGCACAACCGACCAAGCAGCCAAAGCAGCCAAAGCGGTGGATCCAATGATGGCCCGCCAACTGGACAAGTTGATGACCGCCGACCCCAAAGCCGACCCGACCCTGAGCAAGCGCGAAGTGAAGCAGCGGCTATCGGTCAAGCAGAAAGTGAAGCGGCAACTGGCCAAGTTAAAAGCCAAAATGGCCGAAATTAATCGCCCCGTTGATGATCTCGCTAGCTTATTGCGCACTATTGGCATCATTTTTATCATTGTCGGAGCCGTGTTGCTGATCTTGGGCCTCATCCTTTCCGGTGGTGCTTATTATGGCAGTGGTGGTGGCCTGCTGGTCTTGGGGATTATTCTTTACCTAGTTGCGGTTTACGCATTGTAACAAATCCATTGCCCCGGCAACCATTGCCGGGGCATAACCCATTAAAAAAATGAAATTGTTCACAGACTTATTAACCGGGATCACCGTGCAAGAAATTCGGGGAGAGCTGGCGCCAAACGTCGGCCAACTCCGCTTCGACTCGCGCCAAGTGCAGCCCGGTGATGTGTTTGTGGCGGTGCGGGGCACCCAAACCGACGGTCACCAGTTCATTGGGGCCGCCATCGACCGGGGCGCGACCGTCGTAGTGGCCGAGCAATGGCCCGCCCAAACGACTGGCGCGATCACGTGGGTGCGCGTGGCCAATGCGGGCGAGGCCCTAGGCAAAATGGCGGCAAATTATTTTGGCAACCCCTCCCACCAACTGACCCTGGTGGGCATTACTGGTACCAACGGCAAGACTACCACCGTAAGTTTATTGTACCAACTGTTCACTGCCCTGGGCTACCGGACAGGGCTGTTGTCCACCATCCAGAATGTGATAGCGGGGCAGGTATTGCCCGCCACGCACACCACCCCCGATGCTATTGCCCTCAATGCGCTACTGGCCCAAATGGTGGAAGCTGGCTGTACCCATGCGTTCATGGAGGTGAGCTCTCATGCCCTGGCCCAGTATCGGACGGCGGGCTTGCGGTTTGCGGGGGCCATTTTTTCCAATATTACCCATGACCACCTCGATTATCACGGCACTTTTGACGAATACATCCGAGCAAAAAAGTTATTTTTTGATCATTTAGAAGCTCATGCCTTTGCTTTAATCAACAAAGATGACAAGCGAGGGATGGTAATGGGACAAAACACCGTGGGCCGGTTGTACACCTTCGCCCTCAAATCTGGGGCTGATTTCAAGGCCAAAGTGCTTTCCAGTACCGTGCGCGGCTTGGAACTGGACATTGACGGGCGGCGGGCTTGGTTTCGGCTCATTGGTGATTTCAATGCCTACAACCTGCTGGCCATCTATGGCACCGCCGTATTGTTGGGCGAGGACAAAGAGCGGGTGTTGACCCAACTATCGGCCTTGGACAGTGCCCCTGGGCGTTTCGACCGGGTAGTGGCCGCCAATGGCACCACGGCCATTGTGGACTATGCCCACACACCCGATGCCCTCAAAAATGTACTCCAAACCATCGGCCATTTGCGCACAGGGCGCGAGCGGGTGGTAACGCTGGTGGGCTGCGGCGGCAACCGCGATGCGACCAAACGGCCCCTTATGGCCCGGATCGCCTGCGAATGGAGCGATGCCGTGATCCTCACCTCAGACAACCCGCGCTTTGAGGAGCCAGCGGCTATTCTGGCTGATATGGTGGTGGGCGTGCCCCAAACTGATCAGCCCAAAGTGCAAGTCCTGACCGACCGCCGCGAGGCCATCAAGTTGGCTTGCCAACATGCCCAAGCGGGCGACATCTTGCTCATTGCGGGCAAAGGCCACGAAGATTATCAGGAAATCCAAGGGATAAAATATCCATTTAATGACAAAAAAATAGTGACCGAATATTTATTGGGAAATTAACAACTGCTACAACCAACAATCACTAAACTTACTCAACATTGCGCGGTGCTCTACTACTTGTTCAAATATCTTGACGAAGCATTTAACCTCCCTGGTGCGAGACTGTTTCAGTATATTTCATTCCGCGCCGGAATGGCTGCTATGCTGTCCTTGCTGATTGGGATGACCTTCGGCAAACAAATCATTGATTTTTTGCGCAAAAAGCAGATCGGAGAGAGCATCCGCGAACTGGGTTTGCAGGGGCAAGTGGAAAAGAAAGGAACCCCTACCATGGGCGGGTTGATTATTGTCAGCGCCATCCTGATCCCCGTCCTATTGTTTACCCGGATCACCAATGTGTATATATTGCTGCTCATCATCACTACCATATTTACCGCACTAATCGGTTTTGCCGACGATTACATCAAAGTTTTTTTGAAGGACAAGCAGGGCTTGAAAGGTCGATTCAAAATTGCCGGACAAATTACCCTTGGGCTGGTGATCGGCACAGTTTTGTATTTCAACGAACACGTGGTGGTGCGCGAGTTTTCGCAACCGGCCACCAGCGAAACCGTGATCAAAATGTTGCGCGAAAAAGCGTACGTTGATGTCAAATCGACCAAAACGACCATCCCTTTTCTGAAAGGCAATGAGTTCAACTATGCCCAGGTGTGGCCGTTCAGCAATGATTATTTGTGGGTGTTTTATGTGATCGTGGTCACTTTTATCATCACCGCAGTATCGAACGGGGCCAACATCACCGATGGGCTGGACGGCCTGGCGGGTGGCACTTCGGCCATTGTCGGGGTGACGTTGGCCGTGCTGGCCTATGTATCGGGCAATGCCATCACGGCCACTTACCTCAATATCCCCTACTTGCCCAATACCGGTGAGCTGACCATTTTCTGTTTGGCCTTTGTGGGGGCGTGCATTGGATTTTTGTGGTACAATTCCTACCCCGCCCAAGTGTTCATGGGGGACACGGGCAGCCTTATGCTGGGCGCACTCATCGCCGTGCTGTCCATCATGATCCGCAAGGAAATCATGCTGCCAGTGCTGTGCGGGGTGTTTTTGATCGAGAACTTGTCAGTCATCGCCCAAGTGGCCTATTTTAAATACACCAAACGAAAATATGGTGAGGGGCGGCGCATCTTGCTCATGTCCCCATTGCACCACCATTTTCAAAAGAAAAACATCCATGAAGTAAAAATAGTCAATCGTTTCTGGATTGTGCAGGTACTATTGGCTTTGTTTTGTATCATTAGTTTAAAAATTCGTTAATTCTACTTTTTGCGCAATATGATCGGTAAGAAATTAGTGGTTCTCGGTTCGGGGGAAAGCGGCACAGGAGCGGCCCTGTTGGCAAAAGCCAAAGGGTATGCGGTGTTTGTGTCCGATCGTGGGGCCATTGCTGAGCCTTACCAAGCCGCGCTGTGCCAAGCTGGCATCGAGTTTGAGGCCGGGCAACATTCAGTGGAGCGAATTTTGGCCGCCGACGAAATAGTGAAAAGCCCTGGCATTCCCGAAAAAGCCGAGATCGTGCAGCAGGCGCGGGCCAAAGGCATTCCCATTATTTCGGAGATTGAACTGGCTGCCCGCTATACCCGGGCGCGGATCGTGGCCATTACCGGCACTAACGGCAAGACCACCACTACCCTCCTCACCTATCACTTGCTCAAGTCGGCCGGTTTCAAGGTTGGTTTGGCC
>JAYUVL010000322.1:0-2604 GCA_043754075.1 Cytophagales bacterium
GCTGTTGTTTTTCCTTCGGGGATCGTGATGTCAAGGTCTTTCAACACCATTTCTTCCGTTCCATCATAGCGGAACGATAAGTTGTTCAGCTTGATGTCCGATTTGGCGGGCAGTTCAGCGGCCAATGCCACCCCTTGGGAGGTTTCGTCAGCTTGGGTATGCACTTCGTTGATCCGCTCCAGGCTGATGGAAGCATCTTGCAGTTGCTGGATAAATTGGATCAAATCTTGGATGGGGCCGTTTAGTTGCCCAATGATATATTGCATAGCCAGCATGGCCCCCAAAGTGAGCTGCCCCTGCACCACCGCTTGCGCGGCCAGAAAGGTGATGAATATGTTTTTGCCCTCGTTCAGCACCACCGCCCCGGCTTGTTGGTATTGGCCCAGGGCCAATCCTTTCATGCCCAACTTGAAATGCCGCACTTGCAGCCGCTCCCACTCCCAACGCTTGGGGGTCTCGGCATTGGCCAACTTTATTTCCTGCATCCCTTGGATGAGCTGCACTACGCTACTTTGGTTTTGGGCATTGAGGGAAAATTGTTTGAAATCAAGCTCTCGCCGCTTCTTGAGAAAAGCCACGATCCAGAGGGCATACAGCCCCGAACCGAGGGCAAAGACCACGAATATGCCCAGGTGGTAAAAAGCAAGCACAAAGCCAAAGATGAGCAGGTTGAACGAGGAGAATAGCACTTGCAGACTGGTGCCGGTCAAAAATTGTTGGATCCGGTGGTGATCGTTGATCCGCTGCATAATGTCGCCAAAATGCTTGCTATCAAAAAAATGGAGTGGCAACCGCATTAATTTGATAAAAAAATCTGACAAGATGGAGAGGTTGAGCCGTGTGCTGATGTAGAGCAGCAGCCAGGCCCGGACAAACTCCACCGACACCCGCCCGAGCGTGAGCAACAACTGGGCAAGCAGGACTAACCGGATATATGATAAGTCCTGAGTATGGACCCCAATATCGACCACTGACTGGGTGAGGAAAGGGAAAATGAGTTGGATCGCGCTGGCTGCCACCAGACTAAACCCCAGTTGCCAGAGCAGCGGCTTGTACAACAACGTATAAGCCACCAAACGTTGCCAGCCAATGCCTCGCTGGGCTTGGGGCAATTCCTCGTCAGCGTCGTAAAATTGGGGGGTGGGTTCTACCAAAAGTGCCACGCCCCGGTCTTGCTCATCCCGTTTCCAACCCTGTAAAAACTCGGCATGGGTGTAAGTGAGCAGGGACAGGCCGGGGTCTGCTACCCTTACTTTGGTTTTGGTGATTTCATATACCACCACAAAATGGCCCTGCTGCCAGTGAACCACACAGGGCATGGGGGCTTCGTTGGCCAGTTGATTGAGGGTGACCTTGACCCCCAGCGTACTTAAGCCAAGCGTAGTCGCCCCCTCGCTAATGCCGTACAGCGACACCCCCAACTTATTGATCCCGCTCCGGTGGCGTAAGGTATCGATGGGGACGCTGCGCCCATAGTGTTTGGCGATCATGCGCAGGCAGGTGGGCCCGCAATCCATCACGTCTTGTTGTTTATAAAAGGGGAAGTTTTTCAAGCAATTGCCTCGGTTCAATTTTTAATAATCCTATACCCAGCAGGTAGTTGGAAAAAATCTGGGGGCAGTTTTTCCGCCACTAACTCTTCTACTTGCAGAATGGAAATATCGCCATCGGTCAATCCCATCTCTACTTTGAGGGGCAAACCCGGTAAACGGCCATTTTTGAAAAACGTACTTTTGAATTCCAAGCACCGGGCAAATTCCATTATGTGGGCAATGCGGATGCTGGGACTGATCCAATAAACCGATCTTGATTTGCCAAACGGATTATCTTCTGTTAGCAAATAGTTGTAACATCGATACCCCAGCACTTCGGTGCTATCGCCCATTGCTTCATGAACGGCGGTATCTAGATCCGTGGTCGTAGAGGCGAGCAGTTCGACTTTTTGCTGTGAATGGCTAATCGCGTAGCGATTACCTGATTTGCCACAAACGAGCACATCGCCAAAATTGAAGATTTCTTTAAGCGATCCCCCCACCGGGACAATCTTCAAAGTGTCCCCGCGTATGTAGTACCGGTTTCTTTGCGTCAATTCATCTTTCGCAGTTACCACCCGGTAAGTGAAATAGCCCTCGAAATTGGCGGGAAATTGACCGTAACCTACTTTCAAAATAGCGAAAAAGAAACAGAGACAAAATAGGATACGTTTCATGCTCTAAATTTGACTAACTATGTGACTAATTTTAATTTTTTTAGCCCTAGCTTTAGATGTAAAAGCGGCTCCCAACAAATATGTGGGAGCCATAAAAAAACAGAACTAATTTATCCAAAAAACTTATAAGCCATAAGGCTCGCAATGAATTTGCCAAGCGGCATACCCATTTCTTATGCAATTATCGTCGCCGACGTTATGACAGTACTGCATAATTTGGTGATTGGTAGCACAATACTCTGATCTTGGTACACCGCCTTGAACGTTTTGCATTTGTTCTTGGGTAAGGCTATGCTGCAGACTAAACGCACTATTTTGCAATGATTTTGGCAAGCATTTGTAAGCAATAGTCCGGGTTCCATGTCATTTTCTTTATAATTCTCTTTTTGCTAAGT
>JAYUVL010000323.1:0-18830 GCA_043754075.1 Cytophagales bacterium
TGTAAGCGCATAATTGTTGCGATTATTCGAGTTGCCCACTGCGTTGGTTGTGCCAATGAGCGCAAAGTTGTACCCATCTGTACTTCTTTCCAAGGCAAACTTTTCTACATTTTTCTCGCTGATTGTTTCCCATTTGGTTTGTACATTGGTTTCTCCCGTATGTTTTGCGGTAAAACTGACCAACTCAACCGGAAGAAGACCCAGCGTAGGGCCTTTGGCAGTAGCAAAATCAGAGAAACCTGTCATTCCACTTCTTGCAGTCGAGGCAAGATTAAAATTTGTGCAAAATCCATTCGCTATTCCCCAAGCGGAGGCATTGCCTGCACGTTTCATGATTGTACCGTTGTCAGCAATGCCCGAACCACTGCTCGAAAAACAAAGTGCGCCTGCATTGGTATAATCACGATTATATAGTATCATTCCGTATGTGCCTGTAACTGCTGCACCTGTTATTTGCGTGGTCGGATTACTAAATGCGTTGATAGTCCAGAAACCATTATCCAGCACTTGGCAGTTAAAATCGGCAGTACAGCTTAGTGGCTGCCCCGTTAACGTGGGCACAGTAGTGTATTTGGTGAAATAGGCCAAGAAATTATCCGCGTTGGTGGGATTGTAATGGTTTACGTTGGCCAACTGATAAGTCATGGTGGGGGCTACACAAACCACATCTTTGTGTGTTATGGTGCTACTTCCTGTACCTTCTTCAAAGTCATAATAAGCTATTAAACCTGCGGTGGTACACTGCGAAATTGGTGTGCAAAGACTTGCTGAAATTTCGCCCACTGTTCTTGCATAATTCCAAATTCGTACTTCGTCTATTTGCGCACTTAAGAAATTACCGTTCCACTGAGCTAAAAAATTGCTTACTAAGTCTGTATTTAAAGCCCTATTTGTACAATTTACTAAGGAACCATTGATATAAATACAAACTTGTGTACCGTTGTAGGTAACAGCATAATGCGCCCAGGTGTTTAACAGTCCCGCCCCTGCATTATAGGTTGATGTACTAAACTCATAATCACTTCCACCTCCCCAGTGTTGCATTGTCCAATTGTCTGGACTTGGGTTGCGTACACGCAACGAAAAGTCTCGTAAATTACTGGTATTGCCAAAAGTAAATAAACCACCATTGCCACTAAAAGACTTTACCCTTGCCCACATTTCAATAGTTCGAGGCTGATTTCCGCTAAGTTGGGCGAAAACAGGCATTTGAACATAATCATTATTACCATCAAAATCTAATACTCTTGTGTTTCCAATGCCTGCACAATAGGTGGCAGATTGCCAAGCAGTTGCTGTGTTCATGTTTGTCAAAGTGCCGGTTTTTGCAGGGTTAACAACAGGAACACCATTATTTAATGCCAAACCTACGGGATAGTCATAAGCACCGGTTGGATTTGTATGGCGACGAATGCGCCCAACCACAAATCTGTTAAGAGCATGGCCAGTGACTGAAGCAGTGGCCCTGTTTCTGACCACAATTTCCCTTAAATTCTCAGTTTCAAGGTGTCCATTTTGGAAAGTGAGCGTACCAGTAGGACTGACAATCATATTGCCCAAACCAACCCCATCTTTAACCGTAACACGCGGCCATTGCACATTACTAATGGGCGTAGTAGTATTGGCAATAATTAAATTTTCAAATTCTCCCACTGCCACTGCCGATTTAAAGGAATAGGTTTGTGGTACATTGCCGGTAAAAGCAAGCGTAGAATTGGGTTTCATATCTAAAATGCCCTCGTGCCTAAAATTTCTACATATATTAAACCGTCCTCCTGTAGAAATTCGTAAAATTCCTTTATCTCCTAATTTTTCTTCTATCCACAAATCTCGACAAGCATCAATACCTGTAATAATCATATTAGCTTTTACCCCCTTTAGATTAGCAGAAATGGGTACAACCACATCGACATTACAGTTTGGTACACCTACCACACCACAAGGACGGCTCCAATTATCTGGGTCGTTATAATTGCTATCTTTAAAACCAGTCCAGACATATTCGGCAGTTCCCACACAAACATTATCACTTAACAAACAACCATTACCTACATTAACGGTAACAGAATAATTATTGAGCAAAAATATAGGAACCTGAATGGTTTGAGTGGTTTCGCCTGTACTCCATAAATAGGAAAATCCATCGGGTCCTGCGTCAAGCGTAACGGTTGTACCATAAGCGATGGTAATATCAGGTCCTAAGTTTATGGAATTGAAACTTGAAAAATAACCGTAACGACAACCAGAACTTGCACCACCATTAATAAGTCCTAAATGGAATAAACCTGCCGAGTTACTTACCAAACCTGCTGCATTTGCTGCTAAATTTGCTAAAGGAATTTGTATTCTTGCCGAAACCCAACCTGTAAGTCCTGGGATTGCGGTAAAAGCTGAGGCTGCAATAAATGTATTTTCTGCTCCACCATTAAAACTAAAATTATCCTGATTACCTGCTTTTGTCATCAAAGTAATGCCTGCATATTCATCTGTTGAACGGATAAAACGAACATTACGAGAACCTGTACAGCTTACTGGAGGCAATAAAGCACCACCTGTTTCACAACCAAACCCTGCGTAATGAAACACATAAACTGGTAAAGAGGCAACAACGGAAGTAAAAAGCTGAGCAGCTGGTAGCAGTACGGTTGTAGATTGTCCTGCATTTAACACTATGTTAGTAGTAGCTGAATTTGTGATGGTTACATTTGTGCCGTTTTGAGTAGCTGTAATGACTACTTGCTCGTTGCCATCAAGAAAACCTCTTTGAATAGAGTATTCTTTGCCGATGATATTTACAGGCACCATTTGGTCACCTGCTAAATCGTGGCAACCTCCTGTATCTGTTCTAATACTATCATGAAACATTGTTACAACGATATTTTTTGTCGAGGTTATTCTTGTACCTGTTGGAGCTCCGCCTGCCAGTGCATTTGCCACAGAACCACAATAACTTTGCCCTCTGTTCAGCGTAATATTGTAAGGTACTCCTGCGGCACGTCCTCCTTCCAAGGCAATCGTTGGCGTAACGGTTACAACTGTACCATTTTCTGTTGCCACGACAATAAACCCTGTGCGGGCAGCAGGAGTATAGCTTGTTTCGGTATTCCAAGCTGTTTGGAAAGGCAGATAAAAATCTTGCCCTAAGCCATTTATGCCTTTTAAAGCAAAAATATCTGGGTTATTGCCTCTATTTGCTTCATAATAAGCAGTAATATTGGCGGTAGATTCTACCAGAATACCTGTTGTGCGTGCAAGTGGCACCCCACCACCGTCAAAAGGAGTTTCTATTTGGGCTAAAAAAGGAGTTAAATCTTGGGTAGCTACGGCATTGGCCGCCATATTGATAACAATGGGCGTAAAACCTACGTTAGCAGGCATACTAATGGTTACCACCGAAGGTGTTGCAAAAGTAGCAAAACGCATAAGAATAGGTGCATCTCCATGCTGTACAGTATTATCAGGAGCAGCAAACCAAAAAGTTTTATCTACCTGCGCCACACTTTGCAAGGAAAGCATAAGGAAAAAGCACAAGAAGACGCATTTTGTCAAACCAAAGTATTTTAAGTTCATAATGGTTGATTGTTTTAGTTGAAACACGGCATGCGGCAGTTGTTCTTTTTAAACCACACGCTTTTTTTAGGTAAATGGCTCACAGGACCAACTCACACTCTAGTTGAGTGATTGAGAAAAGAACCCCTATTTTCGCCCAATAAAATTTCAATTTCTAACAAAATTCCAATAATGATGCCACTGATTTTAGTTATTGACCTGGCACCAACTGGCATCTCGTACCTTTTAGGTTGCTTTTGCACAAAATGTGTTGGATGGACCCAGTAGCTTAATAATGAGACTTGGGCAGAGTGTTCAATCGCACGACGGCAAAAGAAGGCCACCAAGCCTCAGGGCGTTTGCCCTCACAAATCTTAGCCACTTGGTCACTGTTTTGTAGTTTTTGCCAGATTTATCCCTAATTTTAAGTTTTACAAACCACACCCATTAACCGACGCACGCCAGCATGCCCTGGAGCCAGTTTGACTACTTCATTTTTCGGAACAACCAACGGGCAGAGAAAATCACGCAGTCCATTTCTTACGTGGTTTCGTTAATTGCCCTGGGCCTGCTGATCTACCGCTACGGGTTCGTCATGTCTGATCTGGAACGGGGACAGCTCATGGCTTGGATTGGGGGCTTGTTTGTCGGCTATGTTCTCCTGTTTGGCACCCGCTTGCTGTTCGCCTATGACCGTTTGGCTTTTCTGCGCAACGAACGAGTCGAGACCCTGATCATTGGCTTGTTGGCCATCCGCGCACTGAACAATCTGGTTTTCGGGACTAAGCTCTCCTTGTACTATTTTCAATTGTTCTCCTTTGATCACCCCCAACTGGCCTATGAGCATTTTTGGACGTTGTTCCTCTTGCTGCTGGTCCTGCTGGAGGTGGCGCGGGCCTCCACGCTCCTGCCCGACCTCAAGATCAAGCCCGGGTCAACGTTTTTGTTGAGCTTTGTCATCTTGATTTTCGGTGGGGCTGGGCTGCTCACGCTGCCCACCATGACGGTCAATGGGCAGGGGATGCCCTTTCTCAATGCGTTGTTCACTTCGGCCAGTGCCTCCTGTGTTACGGGGCTGGCCGTGGAGGACACCGGGCTTTATTTTACCATCAAGGGGCACTTGGTCATCTTACTGTTGATCCAGTTGGGCGGCTTGGGCATCGTGTTGTTTGCTACCTTCTTTGCCAGTTTTCTTTCGGCCGGAGTGGGGCTCAAACACCAGTCGCTCATGCAAGATCACCTCAGCAGCGAATCATTGGCCTCGGCCAAAGAACTATTGCGCAAGGTGGTGTTCATCACCTTTATCATCGAGGCGGCCGGGGCGGTGCTCATCTATCTTTCTTTTGACGATGGTCTCTGGACTTTTAAAAGCGAGGGTGAGAAAATTTTTTCAGCAGTTTTTCACTCCATTTCCGGTTTTTGCAACGCGGGCTTTAGCCTCTTTCCGGGGGGATATTACCACCCCGCCGTCCAACAAATGTATTGGTTGCATGTGGTCACGGCCTTCTCCATCATTTTTGGGGGGATTGGCTTTACGGTGATCGAGGAACTCTTCGCCCCGGTGAACATCCGCGAACGGATCCGCAAACCGTGGAAAGGTTGGTCGTTGGGCACTAAAATCCCACTGTACTCCTCTTTAGTGTTGGTGGCCGTGGGAACCATCGCTTTCATGATCTTGGAATTCGAGAAACTGACCAACCGCACCATTATCGAGGCTTTCGTGACCGCGTTTTTCCAGTCGGTGGTCACCCGTACTGCTGGCTTCAACACGATGGATTTTGGGGCGTTGCAGGTGCCCACGATCATCCTGTGCATTTTCTTGATGTTCATTGGGGCGGCGCCCGGCTCCACTGGTGGGGGGATCAAGGTCAACACCTTTGTGCTGATCCTGCTGGCGGCCCTGCGCAACATCAAAGGCGCCAAGTATATCATCTTCCAACAACGCTACATTTCCAACGATTTGGTGAACAAAGCCTTTACCCTGCTCTTGTTCGCCTTTACTTATAATAGTCTAGCCATTTTTTTGCTCTCCCTCACCGAGGCCAAGCCGGGAGTCAGGCTGGATTTGTTGCCCTTGGTTTTTGAGCAGATTTCGGCTTTCGCCACCGTGGGCCTGAGCATGAACCTGACACCTACCCTGTCCGACTATGGCAAGATCATCATGATCGTCACCATGTTTGTGGGGCGGGTGGGCCCGCTCACCTTGGCCGTCGCGCTCAGCACCACGGTCAAGACCAATGCCCTCAAATACCCACGCGCCTATCTGATGATCGGCTAGCTTGGCATTGGCCCGCTCGTTTACGCTTTGCTTGCAAATCAGGGCGCCTTTGTGTATGTTTACAGTCAATGGCCCCTATTGCCCCATTCAATTGTCCATGAACATGTTTCGGCTATTTATTATCTTTTTGCTGCTATCGGGAGTTTCCATGGCCCAAACGCTCCCAGGAGCCAAAGAGGCCGGAGCCGACCAACCAGCCAGCGATCAGGCCCCGGAAGTGCAGTGGGCCAGCAAGGTGATCGGCGTGTCCAGCCAATATCCCGGTTTTGGCGTGCTGGGCCAGTATAGTGCCTTTCAGATATTGGGCAAACCCAACAAGCTACCCGCCACCGGCAGCAGTGCCTGCGCATGGTCTCCCCTGAAAGAGGACAACCGTTATGAAGAGTACATCACGGTGGGCTATGCCCAGCCGGTGGCCATCCGCCAAGTGGCCATTGGCGAAAGTTTTAACCCCGGCAGCATCTCGCGCGTGTACGTGTATGACGAAGCGGGCAATGAATATCAAATTTACCACAATTTGAACACCGGTCCCGTCACGGAAGTGGGTCGGATGTTTCACGTGTTCACCGAACTGACAGCCTATAAAGTGGTGGCGGTAAAATTGATTTTATCCACTTTTGACGTGCCCGGCTGGAACCACATCGATGCCATTGGCATTTCGGCCTCTGCCACTCCAGTGCAAGCCACCATCAACCTGCCCGAGGCCAACAGCGACATCGGCCAGTTGGCCAAGGCCGAGATCGAAAGCTTGGGGCCGGGGGTCAATTCCCAGTACGAAGAAATCGTGCCCGTGATTTCGCCCGATGGCCAAACCCTTTATTTTGACCGAAAAAATCACCCAGAAAACCTCAAGAGCGACGAAGAAACCTACAATGATGACATTTGGGTTTCCCAACTTGGGCCTGATGGCAAGTGGGGCCAGGCCAAGCGCTTGAAAGAACCGCTCAACAACAAGAGCCACAATTTTGTCTGTACCGTCACCCCTGATGGCAACACGATCTTATTGGCCAACAAGTATGTGCCAGAAGGCAAATCGGTGGGCGGCATATCGATCAGCCAACGATTGGGCGAAAACGAGTGGAGTTTTCCCGAAGAAGTGAAAATCCTGAACTACCACAACTTAAACAAGTACAGCGAGTTCTTTTTGGCCAACAACCAACAAGTGCTCCTCTTCGCCATTGAGCGCAACGACACCTATGGCAGCCGTGACCTGTACGCGAGCTTTAAACAGGGCGATGGCACTTGGAGCGAACCCAAGAATTTTGGCCCTACCCTCAACACCGCCTCAACTGAAATGACCCCTTTTCTGGCCGCCGACAACCGGACCCTCTACTTTGCCTCCAGCGGCTTCAGCGGCTACGGCGAAACCGATATGTTTGTCAGCCGCCGCTTGGATGACACCTGGACCAAATGGAGCGAGCCCGTCAATTTGGGGCCCACCTTCAACTCCCGGGATTGGGATGCTTCCTACACCCTCGACGCCAAGGGAGAGTATGCCTATTTTGTTTCCTACAACAATGCCATGGGCCGCAGTGCTGATATTTTCCGGGCCGCCCTCCCCAATGCCCTGCGCCCGGAAGCGGTGGTTTTGCTCACGGGCAAGGTGTACAATGCCAAAACGGGCGAGCCGATCACCGCCCAGATTTTCTATGAAACATTGCCCAAAGGCAAGTCGGCGGGCAATGCGTCCACCAACCCTGTCACAGGGGAATACAAAATCGTGTTGCCCTACCAATCCGCTTATGGCATATTGGCCAAAGCCCCGGGATTTTTGTCGGTCAATGAAAACATCGATCTCAACCAAAAAGGAACCTACCAAGAAGTTAAAAAGGATCTGTACCTGGCCCCCATCGAGGTGGGACAGTCCATTCGGCTCAACAATGTATTCTTTGAACAGGGAACCGCCAATTTGCAGGACGAGTCGTTTCCCGAACTCAATCGGATAGTAGAATTGATGAAGGAGAACGCCCAGATGAAAATTGAACTGGAGGGCCATACCGATATTGAGGGGCCAGCTTCGCTCAACATGAAGTTGGCCGAAGACCGGGTGCGCATCATCAAAAAATATTTGACCGGGCAGGGCATTGCCTCGGGGCGGGTCGCTACCACCGCCTTCGGCCCAAGGAATCCCATTAGCCGAAAACGCGACGAGGCCAGCAAACGGCTCAATCGCCGGGTTGAATTCAAAGTTCTGAAGTTCTAACGCTCCATGTCCATGAAATTTAGCATTATTGCACTCCTTTTTATGTTCCTGAACACGATGTCGCAGCCTCTGCCCCGCGCTGAATTTGCCCAACAACTGTATCAACAGCATGATGCTCACCGCGAAGCTGGCATCCAAGTCCGACGGTTCAAGCACGTTGACATCCAACCGCTGATCCAACGACTGCACGGCCAAAACGGCTTTACAGTCACCCAGTTGGGCAAATCGGTCCAAGGCCGGGAAATCAACCTGGTGAGTGTGGGCACTGGCCCCGTGCCAGTGTTGCTCTGGTCGCAAATGCACGGCGATGAAGCCACTGCCACCATGGCAATGCTGGATATCTTCCATTTTCTCAATCAAGATCGCAGTCTGGGGGCGGAAAAACAGGAAATCCTATCTAAGCTGACCCTGCACTTCATCCCGATGCTCAACCCCGACGGAGCCGAGGTGTGGACCCGCCGCAACGCCCTGGGCATCGATATGAACCGGGACGCGGCCAAACTCCAATCGCCCGAATCGCGGATCCTCAAACAAGTGCGCGACTCGCTCCAACCGCAAGTGGGCTTCAACCTGCACGATCAGCGCATCCACTACACCGCCGGCAACTCGGCCAACCCTGCCACCATTTCTTTCCTTGCCCCCGCCTACGACCGGGAGAAATCGATCAATCCCGTTCGCAGCCGGGCCATGAAACTGATCGCCGCCATGAGCGCCGACATTGCCCAGTTTATCCCGGGTAGCATTGCCAAATATGACGATGAACACGAACCCCGGGCCTTTGGCGACAATATCCAAAAATGGGGAACGAGCACCATCCTGATCGAGTCGGGTGGCTACCCAAACGATCCAGAGAAGCAATACATCCGAAAAATCAATTTCGTGGCGCTGCTGTCCAGTTTTTTGGCCATTGCCCGGGAAGAGGAAAGCCAATACACCGAAGCACAATACTGGGCCATCCCCGAGAATCGGACCTTCCTCCGACCGTTGGTGCTCCGCAATGTCGAGTTCAGAAAGGGCAATCGCACCACCTTGATCGATATCGCGTGGGATCGGCGCGAAAAAACCACGGAAGATTTGCGGCATTTCTACCACCAGTCCCAAATTGATGATCTCGGCGACCTGCACACCCTCCATGGCTACACTGAGATAGATTGTGAGGGGCTTCAAGTCAAGGCGGGCCTCATTCATCCCAAGCAAGTCAAGGACTTGGCCCACCTCAAGGAACTGGATTGCAAGCTCCTGTTGGAACAGGGCTTTACCGCCATCCGCTACAGTGGCAATGAGCCGCTGAGCAAAGAACCCAGCCGCGATTTTCCCCTCAACATCTTGACTGGCCTGGATCAGCGGAGCAACCAAATCAAAATCGAGCACAACCCGGATCTGATTTTCCGCAAAAATGGCAAATTGGTCATGGCCGTCATCAACGGCTTCGTTTATCGGCCGGAGCTCCCTTGGCCCGGCAATGCCCTGATTTACTGAGGGGTTTATAGAGCGTCGGGGTCAATGCCCAGCTCGCGGAGCTTTTGGGCCAACTGTTCAGCCCGCTGCTGTTCGTGTGCAAGCAATTTCTTGGCCTCAACAAAAGTTTGGAAAGGGCGGTCGCCGTGGTCTGCCTCGGACAGCCGGAATCGCCCGCCCGTAGTCGTGAACCTGACCCGGAGGCGCGGGCTTACCCAGCCCTCGGTCTCGGCCACCGGGCAGAGCGACTTGCCCTGTCGCAGCCAAACTTCCAAGGTGTTAGTGGCCGGATCATAGGTGTAATACTCCTCTACCCCATAGTTTTCATAAAACACAAACTTGTTCAGCATCTCTTCGGCATAATTGCCCGCCGAGATGAACTCAAACACCACCTGAGGGGCAACCCCGCCCTCCTGCCATTGCAAATAGGACTTGCGGGGGCCTTGGGGGCGGCCAAAAACTACCATCACATCGGCCGCCCGGCGGATTTGGGGCATCCCTTGCCGGGGGTACCAGAGCAGGTCGCCCACGACCAGCACTTCGGGCTGCTCAATGAACAAATGCTCTAGGCCGAGTTTGGTGTAAACGATCAGGTCGAACTGTTCAGTGCTTTCTGACATGGGTTTTCCATCGGAGGAAGGGTAGGAGATCTCAGTGGTTTCAATCGGACGCATGGCAAACAACCTTGGTGGATGGGTAAATATACCACACTTTGGCCGAAGAAACAAATTCCCGTTCCCTTTACCTAACTTTGTGGCCCAAATTTGACCCGTGCCCGTGCCCAGTTTTTTCAAACAACTTGCCCTCATCACTTTGGTGGTCATTACGGCCATCGTGGCCCTTGACCATTTCTGGCCGGGCACTGTCCTGCCCATTACTTGGTACCTGTTGGCCTACTTCGTGGTCATCACCCTGGCTACCCACGCGCTGGTGAACCGTGGGCTGCACAGCGACGCGCTGGATTTTTCTAATCGCACAATGGGGGCCACGGGCATTCGTTTGTTCGTTTCGGCCGGCATTTTGTTCTATTATTATTGGCAAGTAAAAGATCAGAACCAGCGGATCCACTTCACCATTACTTTTTTTGTCTTGTATTTCTTGTTCAGCGGTTTTGAAATTCAGTCATTGCTCTCTAAATTGCGCCGAAATTCGGGGAAACCATAGAAAGAGATGCGCCACATTTTACGTAATTTTTTTATAATCAGTTTTTTATCAATCAGCACCCTTTCAGTCCATGCCAAGTCTGATCCAACGGACGAAGGTAAGTTTGACGCCAAGGGGATGATCCTTCATCACATTGCCGATGATTACTCCTGGCATTTTTTTGATTACAAAGATGCCAATGGCGAAGAACACCACGCCTCCCTCCCACTGCCGGTCATTTTGTTCACCGATGGCCATTTGGACGTATTTATGTCCAGCGCGTTCCACCACGGGCGGGATCAGGTAGTAGTAGGCGATCGAGTTTATCGCTTGGATCATGGCCACATCACTGAAGCCAACCAGAAGCAGATATTGGACTTCTCCTTCACCAAGAACGTAGCTTCCATGTTTCTGGGTTGCGTCATTTTGGTGTTGGTGTTCACATCGGTGGGCCAGGCCTACGCTAAGCGGGCCGGCCAAGCGCCAAGCGGGCTGCAAGCATTCTTGGAGCCGCTCATCCTTTTCATTCGCGACGGGGTGATCATCGCCAACATCGGGGAAAAGCACTACCGGCGCTTTGTGCCCTATCTGCTTACCCTGTTCTTCTTTATCTGGATCAACAACTTGTTGGGCCTGCTGCCCACCGGGGCCAATGCCTCGGGCAACATTTCCTTTACTTTCACTTTGGCCATTTTCACCTTGATCCTGACCACCATTTCGGGCAGCAAAGATTACTGGGGGCACATTTTTAACATGCCCGGCGTGCCCAAAGTGATGCTGCTGATCATGATCCCAGTGGAAATAATCGGTATTTTTACTAAGCCATTTGCCTTGATGATTCGGCTTTTCGCCAACATCACGGCTGGCCACATCGTTATTTTAAGCTTGGTCAGTTTTATCTTTTTGTTCAAAAACGTTTTGATGGGTGTTCCGGTCGGTTTGTTTGTAGTGGCCATTACCTTCCTCGAATTGTTCGTGGCAGCTTTGCAAGCCTATATTTTCACGCTGTTGTCTTCCCTGTTCATCGGCCTGGCCCTTGAGGAGCACGAACACCACGAGGAAGCTCACGCGGCGCATCATTAACCAAGTTTTACGGCCTTAATCAAATTTTGAGTACCAGTTTTTATTTCCATTTTTAATTTTTATCATCATGTTATCAAGTATTCTTTTGGAAATGTCCGGTAGTATCAGCACATTAGGTGCTGGTATTGGGGCAGGTTTGGCTGTATTGGGTGCCGGTGTGGGCATTGGTCGCATCGGTGGTAGCGCCGTTGAATCCATGGCCCGCCAACCCGAAATGGCTGGCCGTTTACAAACCACCATGTTGATTGCCGCTGGTTTGATCGAAGGTGCTGCATTGTTTGCCATTGCAGTGTGTTTCTTGATCGCTGGCTAAGCCAACTAGCCCGGAACGGTTAGCGCTCCGGGCTACCTTTTTTGTACAATCAACGATCCAGCCGAGCAGGTTGTTCACACAAGTATTGCTCGGCCATCAGATTTACTCAATATATGGTTTTTTATTAACCTATTAAAAGCCTAAACTTATCATGGAATTAATCACACCCGGTATTGGCCTTATTTTTTGGACCAGCCTATTTTTCTTTACCGTACTTTTATTGCTGCGCAAATACGCTTGGAAGCCCATCATCGAGGCGGTGGACGAGCGCAGCTTGTCGATCCACGAAGCATTGGCCTCGGCAGAAAAAGCAAAAAACGAAATGGCTCTCTTGAAATCGGAGAACGAAGCCTTGCTGCAAGAAGCCCGGGTTGAGCGCGACAAAATGCTCCGGGAAGCTAGGGCTGCCGCTGACAAATTGGTCACCGAGGCCAGTGAAAAGGCCATCAAAGAAGGTCAGAAGTTGATCAAGCAGGCGCAAGACACCATTAACACCGAAAAAAATGCGGCGCTGACCGAAGTAAAAAATCAGATTGCGACCCTTTCACTATCGCTGGCCGAGAAAATCCTTCGCAATGAACTGACCACTCCAGCGGCACACGAATCGCTGATCAAGGACTACATGAACGATCTAAAAATGAATTAATTGAACAGGTGATTTGCGCCAAAGAAGACCCTTGGTAGGTGCCAAGAGCCAAATCAAGTAACCTATCTGTTCTCAACCCATATCAAAGAAATTAGCAATGCTTGACCAAAAAGTAGCTTCGCGGTATGCCAAATCAATTGCAGGTTTAGCCCAAGAACGGGGAATTTTGGCGGAAGTCCATCAGGATATGCTGCTTTTCAGCCATACTTGCAAGGAGAACCGCGAACTTCGGGCCATGCTCCACAACCCGATCATTACCCATGACAAGAAACAGGCAGTAATAAAACGTTTGTTCACCAACCGGGTAAACGATTTGACGCTCTCTTTGTTTGCCTTGATTGGCAAGAAGCACCGGGAAGCCAGTCTTGAGGCCATTGCCATTGCTTTTCACTTGCTCTATAACGAGATGCAAGGGATCGAAAATGCCGAGGTGACCACCGCAGTGCCTATTGACGAATCCATGCGCAATCAATTTGTGGTTGCGGTACAGCAGATGACGGGCAAGGCACAAGTGGAACTCAAGGAAAAGATTGATCCAGACCTCATTGGTGGCTTTGTTCTGCGCGTGGGCGATAAGCAAGTGGACGACTCGGTCCGCAGTCGACTGAACGATCTACGGATGCTGTTTTCTCACAACCCGTACATCAAGGAATTTTAACTGAATTTTCGTGGCGGTGGCCATCTATTGAATTGCATTATTTTTAAAGACATAATATAATTTGCCAATTACCATGGTACAAATCAGACCCGATGAGGTTTCAGCAATACTTAGGGAGCAGCTCTCTAGTTTCAAGACCGAGGCCGAATTAGAAGAAGTAGGCACCGTGCTACAAGTGGGCGACGGGGTTGCTCGTGTTTATGGCCTGTCCAAAGCCCAATCGGGCGAACTTCTCGAGTTTAGCAACGGCCTCCAAGGCTTGGTGCTAAACTTGGAAGAGGACAACGTCGGCGCCGTAATCTTTGGGGAATCCCAAGGCATCAAAGAAGGCGACACCGTGAAACGTACCCGTAAAATTGCTTCCATCCTCGTGGGTGACGGCATGTGCGGCCGAGTGGTGAACACCCTTGGTCAGCCGATTGATGGCAAGGGCCCAGTGATCGGGGAGAAATTTGAAATGCCGCTCGAGCGCAAAGCCCCAGGGGTTATCTTTCGCCAACCGGTAAACGAACCTCTACAAACTGGGATCAAAGCCATTGACTCCATGATCCCCATTGGGCGTGGCCAACGCGAATTGATCATTGGTGATCGGCAAACTGGCAAAACTGCCGTAGCAATCGACACGATTATCAATCAAAGAGAATTTTTTGAGCGAGGAGAAACGGTTTATTGTATTTATGTAGCCATTGGCCAGAAGGCTTCCACCATTGCCAACGTAGTGGCGGCCCTAGAAAAAGCGGGTGCTATGGCTTACACCGTGATCGTAGCCGCCCCAGCGGCGGATCCCGCGCCCATGCAGTTTTATGCACCCTTTGCCGGGGCTGCCATTGGCGAGTACTTCCGCGATACTGGCCGGCCCGCGCTGGTGGTATATGACGATTTATCAAAGCAGGCCGTGGCTTACCGCGAGGTGTCCCTACTCCTCCGCCGCCCCCCTGGCCGTGAGGCTTATCCCGGTGACGTGTTTTATTTGCACTCTCGCTTGCTCGAGCGGGCAGCCAAAATTACCCGTTCAGACGATATCGCCAAAAACATGAACGATCTGCCCCCTTCGCTCATTGGCCGGGTAAAGGGTGGTGGCTCATTGACCGCGCTCCCCATTATCGAGACCCAAGCAGGTGACGTATCGGCTTATATCCCAACCAACGTTATTTCAATTACCGACGGGCAAATCTTTTTGGAGTCGAATTTGTTCAACTCGGGAATTCGGCCGGCGATCAACGTGGGCATTTCAGTTTCACGGGTAGGTGGATCGGCCCAGATCAAGTCAATGAAAAAAGTGGCTGGTACGCTGAAACTCGACCAAGCCCAGTTCCGCGAATTGGAAGCTTTTGCCAAGTTTGGTTCTGACCTTGATGCTTCCACCAAGCTTATCATTGAGCGCGGCCGCCGCAATTTGGAAATCCTCAAACAAGGCCAATATTCGCCAGTGGCGGTAGAACGGCAAGTAGCCATCATCTTCGCCTCGACCAACGGTTATTTGGATGAGGTGAACGTGCGACGGGTACGGGAATTTGAAACCGAGTATGTGAACCAGTTGGAGGCGCGCTACCCAGAAGTGCTCACTGGGCTGAAAGCCGGCAAACTTGACGACCATATTACCAGCACTCTGAAAAAAGTGGCCCTAGAACTGGCCAAAAGCTATTCCAAGTAAGGCATAGCCTTTGCGCTGCTCCAAGGCAGTTTTCATCAGTTATATTTAAAGTAATTCTATCCGTAAGCTACAATGCCGAGTTTAAAAGAAGTCAGGAACCGGATCAATTCCGTGCGCTCTACCCAGCAAATCACCAAAGCCATGAAGATGGTTGCGGCGGCCAAATTGCGCAAGGCGCAGGACAACATCATGCAAATGCGCCCTTATTCGTTGCGTTTGCAAGGAATCCTGAACAATGTGATTGCCAGTGAGGAAGTTCAGAACGACGAAAACCCGTTTGCCAATGAACGCCCAGTCAACAAAGTACTGGTAGTGGTGATTACTTCCGATCGGGGGCTGTGCGGCAGTTTCAACTCCAATGTGATGAAAGCCGCAGTAGCGCTCATTGATGAGAAGTACGCTGTCCAGAAAAAAGCCGGGGCGGTCACGGTGATGTCCATTGGTCGCCGGGGCCGGGAGTTCTTCACCCGCCGCAATTACAATGTCATTGAGACCTACACTGAGCTTTTACTCACTCTCCGTTTTGAGAAAGTGCGGGCCGCCGCCGAGTTTGCCATGGATGGATTTCTGCGCAAAGATTTTGATGCAGTGGAAATTGTTTACAACGAATTCAGGAACGTCGCCACCCAAATTGTGCGGGCTATTCAATTTTTGCCTTTGACCAGCCTGCCGATCAGCTCGGTGGAAAAGACGGCTAGCACGATTGATTATTTGTATGAGCCAAGCAAGCAGGTGATTACCCAAGAATTGTTGCCCAAGTCATTGAAGATCACTTTCTACAAAGCATTGCTGGAGTCCTTTGCCTCAGAGCATGGGGCACGGATGACGGCCATGGACAAAGCAACCGACAATGCGGGCGAACTATTGAAAGAACTAAAATTGACTTACAACCGGAGTCGCCAAGCTTCCATCACCAAGGAAATTTTGGAGATTGTGGGTGGGGCCGAAGCACTTTCCAATGGCTAATGGCGCGATTCATTGCCAAAGTTTACCACAAAAAAACTCCTGCCGAAAAGCAGGAGTTTTTTTGTGGCCGTTGCAATAAGGTTCTTTCCTACTGTTTGATAAATTTCTGGGTTTGGCTGCTGGCCCCGTCCCGAACGTTCACCAGGTAAATGCCTTTGGGCAGGGCTTCAATATTGGCGGCTACCTGAAAAACTTTGGCCGTTTTTTCAATGGCAAAAGTTTGGTAAATTTTGCCAAATGGGTCGGTAATGGTAATATAAGCTGGTTCATTCACGGTTTCGCTCTGGTAGCGCAGGGTAAGGCCCGTGGTGGCAGGGTTGGGATAAAGTACCAACTCCGGTGCCAGTGGCCCGGCCGATTGGCCCTGGGCAAAGCGCAGGACAAACCGATCTTGGCGGCCCGAATTGACAGTGAAAGTATACGCCCCTTCCAGCAAATTGTGGCTGGTATTGGTCTCTTTGTCATCCAACCAAACGTTCACCCCGCGCTCCAGATACAATGCAGTGTCGATGCGCAACACATGGCGACCCGGCTCGGCCACCCGAATATAAAGCGGAATCTGGCGCGCTTCATACGCCAACGGAAATCCGTTGATGGCAATTGCTTCATCGCCAATCTTAGTGAACAAGTTGGGATAGGGCGAAGAATTGAAAAAGGTTTTTTGACTGTCAAAGAGCCGATCTTTGGCCTCAGTGGCCCCGTTGCGGAAATAGACGATGGCTTGATCGGTAAAACCAGTGCGTTGGTTGATCAAATCCAAGCGCACCAGCCCAGTGAAATCATTGAGCTTTTCGCTTTCTTCACCCCGGAAAAAACGGGGTTGGGAATAGGTAAGGGGCCGCATTGAGTTGTTGAACACGAAAGAACCATTGGTGCTGGCCCGAACAAAAAAGCCTTGGCCCGATTGCACTTTGTCGGCTTCGGGGCCGGTATTGGTGCCCAGCCCCCCGGTGCCCGGGTTATAAGTTCCCCACAGGCCGGCAAAGCGAGCGGTAGCCGTACGCCGCCAAACGGTGTTCTCGGCCAGCAAGCCCGAGTTGGTAGCGATCAAATCGTCCAGATCCAAGAGTGAAGGGTACGGATTGCCGATCAGGTTCCAGCCAGACTGGGCAGCCGATCCGCGCGACACGTTGATCGAGTAGTTTTTATTGTTGGGGATGCCACGTAGCTGAATCGTTCTGCCAGAGGGCAGATTGACGCAGTAGCCTCGGCCAAACTGCATATTCTCGCTGGGTGCAGCGCAGCGCCAGCCCGCCTGAGGAGCCGCGCCGCCTTCAAATACGTTGTTGTTGCCTTCCAAGTATTTAAAAAAATTGGGGAAATTGCCCAAGACATACACAGGGTTTTGCCAATAATAAGGATCGCCCAAGTTATCCAGTCTAATGCCCGGCACTTCGGCTCCGGGGTTATCGGCATATTGATTGATCGATACCCCGACGGACCCAGTGGCAATATCGGCCAGTGGGGAAGAGAAATAATTATAGCCCAGCCCGCCTGGTCCACTTGTACGGCTGGGTTGGTACGCGTCCACGTACCGTTCGGCCCAAACTGCCGCTGGGCCAGATCCGGCTTGGTTCAAGATTTCATTGTCTCCATTGTTGCGGTTAATCACCATTGCGGTGTAATTGGGATTGGACAACAGGTACAAATTGTTTGCAGTACCAAAATCTCCAATCTCTAAATCAAGGACGCGCTTGAGGTAAATAATCCCACCCTGATCAGAGCGGAGCCCCGGCGTAATGGGCGTAATGAGCACAGGCGACACCGAATAATCCGCAATACCATAGCGCAGGCTGCCCAAGAGCGAGCCCGGATTGCGCAGAATCACATTGTTAAACGTAATGGTACCATTGTGGAAGAGTTGGTTCGCAAAATTGCGCACATCGAGACCGGGCAATGGACTGCCCCCAGCATCATTTACTTTGACCTTATAATTTTGGCACTCATTTTCAAAAATGACCGTGCCCCCCGCAGTGGCCACATTGGACTCGCCGCCCGGATCAAAGGCAGTGGCACTGGCGGGGAATTTGAAAAACGTGCGCCGCACGGTAAAGGTGCTGCCAGTTTCCATGACGAAACTGCCACTGTTGAAGTATAGATTGTGGGCAAAAGCGGCCGTCCCGGCTGTGACGGTGACCGTGCGCACGCCCGGCGGTAGGGTGGGGTTTTCAATGGTCACACTGTGATCATTGACGGGCACCCGCTGAATGGGCGCGGGCAATAGCGCATTCGTGATCAGATCGTGGGTTTGCCAGGGTGACCAAATGGCGGGATCGGTCCAAACGCCGTCTTGCTCCGCAAACCGCATACATTCCACCGCCCCAATATCGGCTACGCAGGAGCGCAAAAAGCCAAAATAATCTTCATTGACTTCATCGTTGATCACTCCGGCGCGGTACGGCTCAAAGGGGCTATAGATATTCCGGGCCGCATCAGTGGCCGGACTCATGGGCACGGGATAAACCACTTTGTACAACTGGGGATTTTTTCCGTAAACGCACTGGTTGTCAAAACTGCTCCCCGGTCCGGGCCCAGCCATGGCTGCCAAGTTGCTTTCCTGAAACAGGCAATAAAGGAAACTGGCGCGGGTATTGGGCGTGGGGCTGTTGCGCAAAAAGAAACTGCGGTCAACATTGCCCGCGCCGAAATCATCGCGGTTTGCCCAGAACAAGGAGTTCACAATTCTTAAGTTATCGGTGGTGAATCCACCTTCGGCGTAAAGACCCGCGCCTTCGCCGCCCGTGCCGCCCACGGCAGCAGCCGTGTTGTTGATCACGGTCAAATGCCGCAGCTTGGCCACTGCCTCGTCCACATCGCTGGCCCTGACGTTTGGATCGTCGATCTCGCGGTTGACCACCGCCAGCCCACCACCCCGGTAG
>JAYUVL010000324.1:0-3499 GCA_043754075.1 Cytophagales bacterium
AAGAGCGACTCCACCAAGTCGCCATAAGTACCGGCCACGGCAATGATGACGGCAGTGCATAGCCATTGCCAAATTTGCAAATCTTTGAATACCAGCGAAATGCAAAAACTGACCAACAAAGCGAACAGACTGCCGCCGATGCTGCCCTCCCAAGTCTTTTTGGGCGATACGCGCACAAAGAGTTTGTGTTTGCCAAAGGCCCGGCCCGAAAAATACGCCCCAGTATCGCTGGCCCACAAGATGAACAACGCACCAATGATGACTTGGTAGCTGTAATGGTGGTTGATAAAAATGGCCATGTTGAGCAGCGAAAATGGGACGGCGACATAAATGATGCCCAAGAAGGTGTAGGCAATGTTACGAAAAGGCTTATCGTCTTTTTTGACATACAATTTGATGAAATAAACCCCGGAAGCCGAAATAAAAACCAGAAAATACAGCTCCGGATTGAGCTTATATTTCTCCACCAAGAAAGTTAAAGTGAACAAAATGAGGCCATTGATGGTGCCAAAAGTGCGCAGGGGCAAGTTGCCATCGAGCCCCAAGAGCTGATAAAATTCCCAGATGGCCAACCCACAAATAAGGAAGAACACCGCAAAATAGGTCCACTCGTTCCAGTACAGTGCCCCTACGATCAGAATTGCGCCGATGCCCCCTGCCAGTACTCGTTGCTGAAGCTCGGTTAAACTACTCAAATTCAACTTCATCTGCCAATATTTTAAGGGCCCAGAGTACGTCAATGCCCCGCACGTGGATTTCCACCTCGCCGAAAGCCTGGTAAGAACTGTCTCGTTTATTTACTACAATGGCCGGTATGGCCGATTGGTCAAGAATATTCTTGACGATTTCGGCCCGTACCGGGCTACCCGTGGTGTACACTTTTTTCCAATTTTGCATGGTCCAAATTTATTTTCCGGAAGGCGTAGAGCAAAACGGCCGTTAGCCCGAGCGAGGCCAATGCCAGTAGCGGGGGGACGTCGGTCGGCTCCTCAATATTGATCCCCAACCACCCTTTTTGGTACAAAAATATCATGATAACGGTGAAGCCGTTATTGATAAAATGGGCCAAAATTGGAATCATCAAATTGCCAGACCAAGCATATAAATAACAAAACAGCGCCCCTAGCAACACCCGTGGCACAAACCCAAAAAATTGAAAGTGCAAAATACTGAAAATGAAGGCAGTAACCCAAATAGCGAGGTGGGGATTGCCCGTCATTTGTTGTAGTTTGCCTTGCAACACCCCCCGAAAGGTCAACTCTTCGCCCAAAGCGGGCAGCACCGCCACCACCAGTAATGCCCAAAACAAATCTCCCACCGACTGGAACTGCAACAGATAAGTGGTGAGTTCTTTGGCCCGAGTTTCCATTGTCATGGCCCATTGCTCAAAATCGGCCAAACTACTGGGCAAATGGACGTTATTGTTCCATTCCACGACGACTGCACTCAGGGGCATGATCCCGATGATGAGCAGGAGCACCACCCCAAACCCTGCCAATGGTTCCCAGCGACGGAGTGAGAGCGCAGGGCGATGGTAGAAAGCCTTGTCGTTGTCCACGAATTGCAAGAAAAACAGGGGTGTAATGATGAACAGGCCAGTGGCCGATACCCCCTGCATAACCAGCAAGGCAAACCGGAACTTGGGGTCGGCGGTACTGGGGCTGACCAACAAACTTTGCAAACCTTGGTCATCAAACCCGGTGGCGGCCAGTCCAGCGGCAAACCCCACAAATTGAAACACAAAATAACCAAACAGAAACGTACCCAAAAAAAGAAGTACCGAGCGCCCGGCCAACATGGATTGGGTTAGGGGAGGGGCTGGTTCACGATTTAACATAGACAAGCGATTAGTAGCGTGGCAAGATAAGCGTAGTGGATCACAATTTCAAATGTTGGGCGCCAAGTAAGGGGAGGATTGTCCCCGGAATTGTGCCCGCCTAGTGAATGTTCGCCCACTTTGGCGTAATTTTGTTGAAATTTTACCAGAAAAGCTAAATTTTAAAAATGGTCAATATTGGCAATGTATCATTGGGCGAGTTTCCAATCCTGCTGGCCCCAATGGAGGATGTGAGCGATCCACCATTTCGGGCAGTGTGCAAAAAGAATGGTGCCGATCTGATGTACACCGAATTCATATCGTCGGAAGGGCTGATCCGCGATGCGGCCAAGAGTATTCAGAAATTAGATATTTTTGAGTACGAGCGGCCCGTTGGGATCCAAATTTTTGGCGACAAAGAAGATGTAATGCGGGAAGCTGCCGCCATTGCCGATGCCGCCAATCCTGATATTGTGGATATCAATTACGGCTGCCCGGTCAAAAATGTGGCCTGCAAAGGTGCTGGAGCCGGGCTCCTGCGCGACCTGCCCAAAATGCAGCGCATCACCGAGGCCATCGTCAAAATTTGCAAACGGCCGGTCACGGTCAAGACCCGCTTAGGTTGGGACGATGACACGATCAATATATTGGAGGCCGCCAGAAGATTGAAAGATGTTGGTATTCAAGCGCTTACTATCCATGCCCGCACCCGGGCCCAGCTTTACAAAGGTCATTCGGATTGGAGTTGGATAGCCAAAGTCAAAGAGTTGGACTTGGGCATCCCCATTTTTGGCAATGGTGACATTGACAGCCCGGAAAAAGCATTGGAGTATCGCCACCGTTTTGGGGTGGATGGCATCATGATCGGGCGGGCCGCAATCGGCTATCCGTGGATTTTCAACGAAGTGAAGCATTACTTTGCCACTGGCGAAAAATTACCTCCCCCCACGCTGGATCAGCGAGTGGACGTATGCCGCCAGCACTTAGACTTTTCCGTGAAGTGGAAAGGCGAGAAAACCGGTATTTTTGAGATGCGCCGTCATTACACCAATTATTTCCGGGGCTTTGATCATTTCAAGCCGTTTCGCACCCGGTTGGTAATGGCCGACACCCAGACTGAAATCCATGACATTCTGCTCGAGGTGGCTGACCAGTTCCGGTTCGCGCCCATCCTTGCGGGCTTGCCCGAACCAGTGCCGACCGATTACGCCCAAAATGAATTGGCTTGTAGCAATTGGTAGGCCCGCTGCCCAACCAATAAAAGTACATATTAACCTTGAATCCCGAATCTGTGCCCATGAATTTTTTCGAGTTGCTCCATAGCGATCCTACTTTCCGGCTGTTGGCCGACACCGCCAGGGAGACTGGAGTGCGGGCCTACCTGGTCGGGGGCTATGTGCGCGACCTGCTGATGAAGCGCGGCAAGGCCAAGGACATCGATGTAGTCTGTGTGGGGAGCGGTATTAGTTTTGCGGAGAAGGTGGCACAGAAGCTGGGGCCCACGGCTCAGTTTTCTTATTTCAAGAATTTTGGCACGGCTCAAGTCCAGTTTGGCAAATTATCGGTCGAGTTTGTGGGGGCCCGCAAAGAATCCTATCAACGCGATTCACGCAAACCCATTGTGGAAGATGGCACGCTGGAAGAGGATCAGCTCCGCCGCGATTTTACCATCAACGCCATGGC
>JAYUVL010000325.1:0-4028 GCA_043754075.1 Cytophagales bacterium
GCCAAGCAGCACTTGACTGTTGCTAAATATGCTATTGGTGATCACCAAGCGGGGATAATTTGCAAACACCCCACCCCCATAGCCCGAAACCGCATCGGCGGCGGCACCCGGTTGGCGCAGGGCTTGGCAGCGCACAAACCAGTGATCGCGCATGAACCAGTACTGGCTACTCTCTCGGGGCCCTTCAATGTAAATCGCACCCCCGTTTTCAGCTTCGCACTCCTCTATGTAAGCTGCACTGGAGCCTTTCTGCACGGTTTGGGAAATGCGATCCCTGACCAAACCAAACATGATGATCTTGGCCCCCACATACAAGGCTCCCCCGTGGCGGCCAGCTCGGTTTTTGAACGACAAATGATCAGAATTGAAATCGGAAAAGCTGTCATGGTTGAGGTAGTAGCCCCCACCATCGCGCCCGGCTAGGTTGTTGTGAAACTCCTGTTTATTGCCATTGCGGATATTGAGCCAGATCGTGACCCGCGAATCCTCCGAATAAAGGCCTCCCCCATTGTTAATCGCTCGGTTGTTGATGAAAAAAACATCGCTGATAAAAATCCGGCTGTCCTTGGCCCAAAGCCCGCCTCCGTTGTTTTGGTCGGGCCCGGCCCCACTGGCATTGCCATCGCGGATCACAAAACCATCCAAGTAGGTGATGTCCCCGCTGATATCGGGGTTCAATACATTGCGATCCAAGCCCTTGCGGGCATTGTCCACTCCATTGGCCACTACGACGTGGTAAGAGTTGTCAACGTTGCTGCCAATGGTGCCAATGTCTCCACTCAGTATACTAATCCCAAAGGTGGGCAGGGCGGGAACGCCACCCTTGACCAAACCACCCCGTAGGCTGGGGGTCGGCTGATTGGGCACATTGGGGGCTTCGTTGCCGGTAAATCCACCATAATAGCGCACCCCGGTTTTTAGCACAAAACTGACAGTTCGATCTGGACTAGTGGTGGGCTGATAGGTGCCATCTTTCACAAAAACGGAATCACCGGCAACCGCATCATTGAATGCCAACCACAAGTCGGTGTAGGCATCGGCCCAAGTATTGCCACTCGCGGTGCCAGTGGCGGCGGGATCCACATGGATCCTGCGTTGACCATTGACGGTAATGACCACCCCTATTGTAAAGATAAAAAATAGAATAAAGCGAGTTTTGAACAGTTGGGGCAAAAAACAAATCATAACGATGAGGTGATTTTTTAAATAATAGCAATGAGTGGTTCAATTCGGCTAATAATACGTTTTCCAGCAGTGGCAACTTATCACTCACGGTTTTAGGGGACAAATGCTGCGCGTTTTAGCTGGACGCGCATTGATAGCGTGCTGTTTATTTGCCTAACCGTTTTCGCAAATTGTTAAGAGCAACCGCTTGACGCTCACCAATCGCTTTGCCTAGTAGAACAATCACAAGAGCGCAAAGCTGCTTAAATCGTCCCTATGTTAGGATCTCCACCCAGATTTACCAATTTCCGATTGACCCAGTGAGGGTTTACCTTTTGCCAAACGTAATGAGAGCGCCACTTATTACATTTAAACAAGGAATAAAGTTACTTTTCCAAAAGGACTTTCCAAGCATGCATAAGGAGATTTTCTTTCAGCAAAGCGCTGACCAAAGCATGTCCCGATAAATCGGCAAGTTTATCGGGAACTTGGAGGTGCCATAAATCGGCTAGCATTGGCAGGTCTTCGACATTGGCCAGTTTGCCCAACTCATTACCGGTTAGTACTTGGCTCAGGCGGATATCAGCGGGCAATTGATCCACCCCGATGCCCTTCTTGGTCAGGGGCTTGGCCACTTGAAACAGTGCCCCACCGTTGGCCCGGCAATACCAGTCGCCCCCCATCCGCGCCACCAGATCGGCCTTGTGGGGATCGATGACTCCTTGTTCATTGAAAAGATCGGATCGGAAATGCGCCCGCAGGACTTCGCAAACGACCAAATTTCCGGCTCCACCCCCGCTGCCCAGCGGGATGATCCGGCTAATTTTGCATTCAAAACTGGCAGGGGCACCTTTTACCCGAGGTGGGGCAATGCGCTCCGATGGCTCCTCGACCAGCCCCGCCTTGACAAATTCATTGACTCCCTTTGGATATTCGGTACTGGCCAGCGACATCTGCTCCACCATGGCATAATCCACCATACTAATGGCCACCTCGGGCACTTCGTACACGTTTTCCAGCGTATGCTTGCTAGTGCCATCCCGCCCCCGGCGCGATGGGGAAAATACAAGCACTGGGGGATTCATGCTAAACATATTAAAAAAGCTGAACGGGCTGAGGTTGACCTGCCCCGCCCGGTCAATTGTACTGGCAAAAGCAATGGGCCGGGGAGCGATCACTCCCTGCAACAAGGCTTGGATTTCGGGAATACTCAATTCTTTAGGGTCAACACTTTTCATAACTATTCATCGGACTAAAACTGACCAACACAAACTACTGATTTATTTAACAACTAAGTTCAAAATACATGGCCGGTGTTTTTCTTTTTAGCCAGTCACATCTAAGGCTTGCCCGGCATAATACCCCAAATCCAACTCCTTGCAGATTTTGGTGCGATCGCTCACTTGCCCGGTATGGTAAGAAAAATGTTCCACCACATGGATCAAAATACTGATGGTATTCTCCTCAAAACCTTGCACCTTCCGCGCCAATACCAGTTCTTGGGGCCCGAGATGGGCCAGCACGGCTTCCACTTCTTCGCTCAACCGATCCAACTCAGCCAGCAACTGCGCCGTGGGCAGGGGGCCAGCCTCGTCAAACTCAGCTTGGCGCTGCCGGAGATCGGGCTGCTCCCCGATTCCGTGCAGGATCCACTGGCGGGCATTGCCGCAAAGGTGCAGCACCAAATTGCCCACGCTGTTGGCATGGGGATTCGGCTTGTGCCATATTTCAGCTTCGGAAAGCAGGGACAGACATTTTTTGAGTCGGGGCACCGATTCATCAAACAATCGGCGGCGCACTTCGGCCAACAGTAGGCTATGGATCTGGTCGGCAAGGGTCGGGGCGGTCACCATGAATAAAACGGACAAAAGTATAAATGTCAACTAAATTTTAGGTAATGGGTGGAATGCAGCCAATTTCTTTTACCCAGCGCAAACTCCGCATGTACTCCAGCGTGAGTGGGCGCAGTGGGGAATCCATCTCGATAAACTGGCAAGCCAAATCGTTTTTGCCCCGGCGCGATACCGACATGGTGGCAATATTGCAACCTTCGTTGGCCAAAATGTTGGCAATAAAAGCGATCGTACCCTTGATGTCTTCGGCCACGATCAACAGTGTGTGCAGATTGGCCGATAAGTTGGCCTGAAAACCGTCCACTTCCTCGATGGCAATGATCCCGCCTCCTTTGCTCACCCCGATCACTTCGGTGGTTTGTGCGCCGAGCTGCAAATTAAGCTTGATTGTATTGGGGTGAAAAGTGGAAGCATTGCCCACCGTTTTGAACCCATATTGCAGGCCGGCCGCTTGGGCGTGGTCAAAGGAATTGCGAATGCGGATATCATCAGTCGGGTAGCCCAGCAGCCCCGCGACAATGGCCCGATCGCTGCCGTGCCCCTCATAGGTCCGGGCGAAAGAATTGTAAAACGTAACCGTAGCCACTTCGGGCACGCCGCCCAAAATGGCCATTGCGCTCCGGCCGATGCGCACCACCCCCGCCGTGTGGGAACTGGACGGCCCGATCATCACTGGCCCGATCATGTCAAAAATACTGCTTCGCTCCGCCATTCGCCTTATGGATATACACAAATCTACGGCTTTGTGGCTACTATTCCATCCATCTCCTAGCGGGAACCTTGCCTGTTCAGTCTCCTCGCTGGTGGATCGAGTCGGGCCACTGCCGTGCGCAAGGCATGAAAAAAAGCAGCAAAATTATTTGCTGCTTTTTCGTGGTTCAATATTTAATCAAAAAGTGCTATTGAATAATCATTGCTTTTACAATCTAAAAACCAATCACAATTCCGATTTGGCCTGCAATCAGATCAGTGCTGGAGCGGGTGGTTTTGTTGATGATGGTCTGGGCTGGA
>JAYUVL010000326.1:0-3581 GCA_043754075.1 Cytophagales bacterium
TGGTGGGCGACGCGGCCAAACTACCCATTATTGCGCTTACAGCGGGCAGTGCCACAGGCGAGCGCGACAAAGCCCTGGCCGCCGGCATGAACGATTTCATAGTCAAACCCCTGCTGGAAGATCGGTTAGCCAAAAGCCTCGAGAAATGGCTGGGAATGCCCGCCGTGATGGCCGATGCCAAACCCGAAGGCCCCAGCGCGTTGGGTTTTGGCACCATCCTGTCCTACTTGAACGCCGACCCCGACTTTGTGCGCGAGGTACTGACCGCGAGCAAAACCGAGTTGGCGCTCGTATTAACCCTCATTGCCGACGTTGTGGCAGCCGGCGAGTTGGGCAAATTGAAAAAGCTCGGCCATCGCTTGCGTGGCTCGGCCCTGACCTTGGAGCAAGATCGGCTCATCGAGTTGGCGGTTCAACTGGAACAATTGGCCGATCTGCAAGACCCGGCCTTCGCTGGTTTGTTGGCGGCCATTAAGCTGGAAGTGGCCAGGGTCAGAGACTTGGTCGATCAGGCCCTGCGGCTGGTGGATTAAAACGCTTGTTATCGGAGAAGACTCCGACAACGGCGGGGGCGCAATTTTTTTAGATTGTCCCATTTTTCCCTACACAGTGAAATTTGTTCGTAATTTGCGCCTCCTATACCATGAACCAACCAATTGGTTTACGAGGAAAGGGTAGGGCAAACTGATCCTAAAAGTGAATTTATCATGACTGGGCAGTACGAAAACAATGAAGATCAAGCTTCTCTGGCCGTCAATTTTGCTGCCGACGCTATCATCATCACCGATGCCGATGGCGTCACCACTTGGATCAACCCGGCGTGCACCCAGCTAACTGGGTACGGTTTGGCGGATATGCGGGGCAAACGCCCCGGCGCGGTGCTCCAAGGGCCCAACACCAATCCGGGCACGGTGGAGCGGTTGCGCCAAGCGATCCGGGCCAAGGTCAACATCCGCGAACAAATCCTCAATTATCACCAATCCGGCGCTCAATATTGGCTGGAGCTGACCATCAGCCCCATCTTGGACGGATCGGGCACCTGCACCGGCTTTATCTCGGTGGGCCACGACATTACCAGCCAGCACCAGCGCCAAATGGAAGCCCAGCTTTACCTCGCCCGCCAACAGTTGCTCATGCAGTTTGGCACCGAGTTCTCCACCCTGCCCCTTGGGCAATTGCCAGCCGCCATCCGTCGCGCGCTGCTGGAGGTGAGCGTGTTTGTCCGTGCCGATTGTGCCTTGTATTTGAATCTGAATTTTGCCGACCATACGGGCACGGTAGTCTATGAATGGCACCGGGCAGGGCTGGCCAATCCCTTAGCCGAAACGCACCAGTTTTTGCTCTCTGATTTCCCAGCGGTTTTTCATGCCGACCAAGACTTTGATCAACTGGTGTCGCTGGAGGTGGGGTCGCTGCCCGAAGGTAGGTTCCACGCCGCGTTATTGGCCCATGGCTTGGTAAGTTTAACGGTGGTCCCGCTGCTGAAAGACCATTTAGTCCAAGGGGTGATTCTTTTCGGTTCTACTGCCCCAGCCCAGTTCTATCCCGCCAACGAACAACAATTGATCTTGGCCTTTGGGCAGGTGCTGGCCAATGGTTTGCACCGGTTGCACATCGAGGGAGAACTGGTGCGCGCCCAAAATTTGTTGGCCCAAACCAATCGGGCCGCCCGGATTGGGAGTTGGGAAGTCGATATGGTCCGAGGCACCATTTATTGGTCCAACATTACCAAGCAGATCCACGAAGTGGCGGAGGATTACACTCCCCCCTCCCTTTTGGATGAGATGCTGCAAGAACGGATTAATTTTTACAAACCGGGGTACAGCCGTGACCGGATCAGCGAAGCGATGCGATGGGCAATTGCCGAAGGCCGGCCCTTTGATGAGGAACTACAACTGGTCACGGCCAAGGGGCGCGAGCGGTGGGTACGGGTAGTGGGCGAGGCCCAAATGGTGTCAGGAACAGCCAAGCGGATCTATGGTGTCTTTTATGACATTGATGAAAAAAAGCGTACCCAATTGGCTTTGGAGCAAACCAAACAGCAACTCCAGGAAATCCTGGATTCGCTCACTGATGGGGTATGGGCCGTTAGCCTGCCCGATTGCCAGATCGTTTTTGCCTCGGCTTCGTGTGAGACGCTTTACGGCCTGACCAAGGCCGAACTGTACGCCCGCGGCACTCCTTGGCTGAAGGCGATCGTTCCCGAAGATAAGTGGGCGATCGGTGCAATGGCCCGCGCACTGGAAACCGAAGGCTGGTACGCGCTCGAGTACCGGATCGCCACCCACACCGGGGAGATCAAATGGGTGACCAACAAGGCCCGGTTGATACGAGGCGAATCGGGGCGGCCCGTTCAGATCCGGGGCATCATCATTGACATCACCGCCAACAAACAACATATGCAGGATCTGGTACAGGCCAAGGAAGCCGCCGATTTGGCCAATCAGGCCAAGTCGGCGTTTGTGGCCAATATGAGCCACGAGATCCGCACTCCCCTGAACGGGGTAGTTGGTTTTGCCAATTTATTGGTGCAAACCGACCTGAATCCGATCCAACAAAGTTATGCCCGCAATGTGGTGCTGTCGGCCGATACTTTGCTTTCCATCGTCAATGACATTTTGGACTTTTCCAAAATAGAAGCCGGGATGCTCGCGCTGGACATTGCCCAAGTGGATCTGCCCGATCTGTTGGCCCAAACCAGCCAAGTGGTAGCTTATCAGGCCCAAGCCAAAGGGTTGGCGCTTCGGCTCAACCTCGCGCCCGGCCTGCCCCGGTTTATCTGGGCCGATCTGGTGAGGCTCCGGCAGGTGTTGATCAACCTGTTGGGCAACGCGATCAAGTTTACTGCGCAAGGTGAGGTGGAACTTACGGCCGAAATCGTGTCCCCGCTGACCGATGGGCAAGCCCGCTGCCGGTTTTCGGTGCGGGACACGGGCATTGGCATTGCCCCGGACAATCAACAAATTATTTTTGCAGCCTTTACCCAAGCCAATATTTCCACTACCCGAAAATTTGGGGGGACTGGTCTCGGGCTCACTATTTCCAACGAGCTTTTGGGGCTGATGGGCAGCCTGCTCCAGTTGGAGAGCAGCCTGGGGCAGGGGAGCACCTTCTACTTTGAGGTCAGTTTCCGCGCCGATCCAGCCACCGGCCAACCGGCGAACGACGGTCATTGGCCCCCAACCACGTTGGCAACCCAGGACCTCAATGCCTTCCCCGTAGTGCCCACTACCATTGAACGGCCCCTGTTGGTGCTAGTCGTGGACGACAATCCGATCAATGTACTCCTCTCCACTGCGCTGATCCAACGCGTGGCTCCCTTGGCCAAGGTGGAGGTAGCGATAGACGGGCCGGCGGCGTTCCTGTACTGTGACCGTCAACGCCCCGACCTGATCCTGATGGATGTGCAAATGCCGGGGCTGAGCGGCTATGAAGTAACCGCCCAGATTCGCCAGTTGGCCGGATTCGAGGCCGTTCCCATCATTGCTTGCACGGCTGGTAGCACCGTGGGGGAGGCCGATCGGTGCTTGGCGGCCGGCATGAACGATTTTGTGGGCAAGCCGATCGTGGAAAGCCACTTG
>JAYUVL010000327.1:0-7186 GCA_043754075.1 Cytophagales bacterium
CTGTTTTTTGGGGTTTGGTAACAAAATCAGTTTCAAATAATGGTTCTTGTGATTTATTCTGGGGACCACCGATAGTGGATTGATATTTATAGGGTTATCTTCGTATGTAGCTAATTATTTTTATCTTAAAATTATAAAAAAGTGAGTAAAAAATTAATTCGTTTTGATTGGGCAGTCAAAAAACTGCTTCGCAACAAGGTAAACTTTGTTGTATTAGAAGGTTTTTTGTCTGAATTACTATTTGATACGATTAAGATAGAGAAAATTTTAGAAAGTGAAGGCAATCAAGAAACAGACGAGGATAAATATAACCGAGTAGATATTTTGACACAAAACTCCAAAAACGAGTTGATTATTGTGGAAATTCAAAATACTTACGAAATAGATTATTTTCACCGTATGGCTTATGGTTCATCTAAGGCTTTAACTGAAAATTTGAGTTTAGGGCAACCCTATTCTGAAATCAAAAAAGTAATCTCTGTGAATATCGTCTATTTTGATTTAGGGCAAGGCAAAGACTATGTTTATAAGGGTACAACCAATTTTCAGGGTTTGCACGAAAAAGACTTGTTACAACTCTCAAGCAAACAAAAGGAAACTTTTACCAAGCAAAACGTATCTGATATTTTTCCCGAATACTACATTATCAAAGTTAATCAATTTAATGATGTAGCAAAAGACACTTTGGACGAGTGGATTTATTTTTTGAAAAATAGCGAAGTTAAGGACGAATTTAAGGCAAAAGGTTTGGCAGAGGCTAAAGAGGTTTTAGACGTAATGCGTTTAGATAAAAACCAGACTTATGGCTACAATCGTTATTTAGACTATTTGCACGTCAAGGCAAGCGAGGCACTTTCTTTACAAATTGAGGCGGAGGAAAAAGTGAGAAAAGACGAAAAATACAAGAATTCTATTGAAATTGCTAAAAAAGCAATTAAAAAAGGCGCTGATAACGAATTTATTGCAGATGTAACAGGCTTAACCGTTGAGCAAATAGAGCAACTGCGTAACGAAAAAGAGTAAAAACTGTGCCCAATATTATATTTATGGAAAAGGGGACAAGTGCGTAATTTGGGCTAAGATATTTTTTAATGGCTTTTGTGGTAAGTTGAACTTTTATGCTTTTAAAATCCTGCTACTTCATAAGCCCCAACCCGTTATCCGAAACCAACTATTGCATAACTAGGAACTTTTTGCTAACCAGCAGGTTCACCGAACGCTTATTCAGCAAAGAATGAAGTTGACGGGCCAACGATGCCCACTAAAGGGGCAAAATTTTGCTTGGGCTCAGCTTGGCGCAGTGGTTGGGGTAAAAAGGCCCAGATTTCCAAACTAGCGCGGAGTGCCCCAAATGCCACGGTTGAGTCCATTTTGCGCATATTCCAGGCTTTTCAGGCCCAAAAAAGGCTCCCCGGTCAACTTCGGGGGCTTTTTTGGGCCTACCCATTGGCTGATGAGGATTGGTAGGCCGCCTACAAGCAAGTGGTGAGCCCCAAACGCCCCGAAAACTCATCGGCCCCAAAGGTGAAGGCCCGGCCCGAATCGTCCACCTCGAGTACTGTTTCCACCTCGGCTTCGAAGGGCAGCAAAAACCCCGACAAGTAGTCCAACACTTTGGCCATGCGGCCAGTTGGTAAAAACTCGGCCACTGATTCTTTGTCAATGGGACCTACCGTGACGCGGATGCCGGGGATGGTTTCCACAAATTCATCGCCCATCACAAAATCAACTCCTAGAGTGGGGCCGCCCAAAAACATCTCTGGGGCCTCGGACAGGGTGCGGCGCGGTGGGGGCACGTTTTCAATCTGGACGGGCTGGTTGAGGATGTAAGAATAACAAATGGCGGCGGTGTCCAAGTCGCCCACAATCTTGTGAACCACTGGCAGCAAAAACACCAGGTTGTAGCATTGCTGGGCATCCAAAAACCGGGGGAAGTTCCAGAACCGGGTAAAGAGTTCGCTTTGGGCATCGGCCTTGTCGTCCAGCAACAGGCGGCGTTCTTCCAGTTCTACCAGCAGCCGGTGGCGGTAGAACTCCTGTTCGAGGGGCAGAAAAAACTGCCGGGTGTCTTTTTCCAGTTTGCGGTTGCGGCGGATCTCCTCCAGCACCTGCTCGGTAGAGCGCTGGGGGTTGCGCTTGAGGGGCTGGTGGAACAAGTTTTGGGGCACAATGTCGTACAGCCCCTCCCGGTTGACCTTAACGTGCAATTGGTTGTTGCGCAGGGCCCCCTCCATCACTTGGATGCCTTCAATGTCCCGGCTGTACCGGCGCTTGCCCAACCCGATCGGATAGATGATGATGTCATCAATGTTGAACCCACCTTCGATCAAGTCGGTCAACACCACTTCGGCTTTGAGGTCGGTGGTGAGCTTGGTGACGCGTTTGGCCAAATTCTCTAGTTGCTTCGCCATTTCTGGGGGATAAAAATTGTCAAGCCCTATTCACTCACAGTTACCTGATACGGCAAATTGGCGGCGGAATGATTTTCCAGCACAACGGCCAGTTCCTCGCAGGATCGCTGCCATTCTTCTTTGGACATCTCGCGCAAATCGCGGGGGATCAACTTTACTTTGATGCACCGGATCAGCCCGGCTTTGGGGGTGGCGCCAGTTATAAACCCCTTTTCCACTTCTACGGCCCGTAGGCGGTTGCCAAATTGGGCCATGCAAAACGCGCGGATGTCTTCCATCGTCACCACGCGGTTGCGGGTGAGGAGCGTCTTCTTGTAGGAGTAGATTTTTTCAAAGGCATTGAGCCGCTCGTTGCCCCCGTGGGTGGGTGAGATCATGTACAGCTCATTGTTGCGTACTTGGGGGCTGGAATAGGCACTCAGTTTGCTGCCGCCCGGTACGCGGTTGGCCCCGGCCCCGTTGGTGGTCCAAAACTCTACATAGATGTTTTCGCCCACATTTTTCGGCTTCATCACGATGTAGGGGATGGGGGCTTTTTGGAACGAAGCCGAGCTTTGGTTGAGCTTTTGCTCCAGCCGCGCAATGTTTTGGTTCATTTCCCGGATGAGCGAAGTGAGAAAATCTTCGCCCAGGGCGGCAAAAGCCGAGCCTTCGTCGCGGAGCAGTTCGAGCAAGTAATAGAGCAGTTCACGGGCATTGCGGCTGTCGAACCGATCCACCCCTTGAAAGCGCAGGGTGTAGGTCTCTCCGCCCAGTTCTTGCAAATTGGTCTGCAAGGCTGACTTGTAGAGGGCATTATTGGCGCTGCGCACTTCCTTGATGTTCAAAAACGAATCGTTCGCATTGAGGGGAATGATGTTCAAGTTTTGCTGCAAACGATAGGTGAGCTTGTTCATTTTCCGGTTGATGACCGGGAAAGCGTTGATGTAGCAATATAGGTTGTTGAGGGCTTCAAGCGGCAATGAATCGGGAAATTGCACCTTGATCCACACATATTCATTTTTGAGCACCTGCAAATCTTGCCAAGCGAACGTTTCTTCCATTGCTTTGGGAAACACTTGGGGAATAATGCCGTGATCTTTGAGCAAGCCAGACATGCTCAGTTGCACAAAACATTTGTGGTAAAAGGCCGAAACGTGTTGCTCGATTTTGAGGGCCATGTCAAACTCGTCTTCCAAGATATTGGTCTCTTTGGCCGCTTGGACATAGATCGGGTAGCCAATCTGGCTTTTCATGGGGTGGCCGCCCACGCTCCATTTGGCGAACGGCAGGAACTGATAGTAGCGATCTCGCTCGGGATCGTTTTGCCAATCGAAATAGAACAGGAATTTGTCCAAGGTTTTGATCTCCGAGGATAGATCCATGCCCAGCCAGAGCACTTTTTCGCCGTTCCGCACTTGTTCGGCCACTCCCAGTACTTTCTTTTGGTTGCCGTTCTCCACTTCGTACAGGGAGGAAGAAGTGGCAATTATCTTTATATTGGCATTGTAGAGGTGCGCCGGCACTACCGGGGTAAAAAACACTTCGGGGCTGCCCAGCTCAGTGGCCGAAACCCGCGCATTGGCGGCACGGCGGTAAATGAACTGGGTGTCGGTGCTCAGCAGGGCGTGGGGTTCGTTGGACCGGGCCTGCATCACCCCATATGCCGGGCGCGGGATGTCCATCACGTCCGGGTTCATGATGTTGGCCAGTCGGTTGAGCAGTCGCGATTGGGTGGAGGTGATCTCTTGGGCGATTTTTTCAAACTCCACCGAGCAGGAGTCCATCAACAATGACACCAGTGGATCAAACGAATCCACCTCATTTTCCTGATATCCCCACAGTTCGGCGGCTTTTTTCAGCAACCTGGATTTGATCCGCTCTTTGGTAAATGTTTTGGAATCGAAAGCTTGCATCTTAGTGAGTTACGTTTGCAATAAATAACTGGCCCAGCCTAGTCGAGCGAAAGTGGCGAGATGAAGATCTGATCCTGATAGGCAAATTTTTCGTTGGTTTTTTTGGTCGTGCCCTCTACTATCACCGTCACCCGGCGCTTGATGCGTTTGGCATTTTTGCCCCCGAGTTCGTGCTCGTCCACTTCGACCTTCACCATCACATGATTGAGGCGCTTTTCGTGTGACTCGATGGCCTTTTTGATATACTCGCGGGTCTGGTCTTTCCATTGTAGGTTGGACACCAGCTCAAAGTCCTGCTCCCAAATCCCGCAGCCATAGGTGGGGTCAAAACGGTTCTCCTTGAAATAAGTGGTCAGCACCAAGTGGATATGTTGGGCGATTGATTCTTTGGCCGAACAGCGCGGGGCCAGTCGTTTGTCCACGATCAGATCCAAGCGCAAGGGCAGGGTGTAATAGGCATCTTCCATAATATCCGAAAAGTTAACTTTTTTTTGTCAAGATTAAAAATCAATGGGCAAAACCAAGGCGAAAGCATGGGTATATCTTGGTTTTGGGCGGTTTTGAGCGGTGCGGCCCGCCATTATTGGAAGTTTCCCGAGAAATACTGCGTTGCCTTTCCAATAATAAATTACATTTAAACCTATCTTTGTTTGCATAACACTAGGCCCATGACCCAATTTATAAAACCGCCAAAAGTAAACCCAGCAAGTTACAAAAAAACCATCTTTTATTGCTTGGGCCAGTTGGTACTTTTTGCCCTGATAGCTGCCATCGGCTTGTTGGGCAGTTCAGCCAACATTCAATGGATTTATTTCTTGATCCAACTCTTGTTTATCGGGGCCGGTATTCTGCACGTGTGGCTCATGTACCGCATGGCCAATTTTTTGCACCGCGATGAGATGTGGCCCGGGGCGTTTTTCACCCTGTTTTTGGCCTTGCTGGGGGCCGCCATTGCTGTGGCCCTCTATTTTTTCTTGGATCGAAAAGAAAACTTGGGCTTAGCCACCGCGGCAATTGCTTTCATTTTACCCTATTTTGTGCTCAAGTCCTTTGATTTTTTTGAGCAAATTCCCCAACGAAAATTTAAACTTTGGTATTATCCATTGGGCAAGGAAATCCCCGACATGGACTTGCTGGATCTGAGCAAAATATTGGTGATCCAGTTTGAACTGGCCAAGCGCGAGGGCGACACGGCCCTGACCAATTTCAAGGCCAAGGCCCCCGTATCCATGCTGTTTGGCGAACTGTTTTTCCTGTTCATGTACGACTACAACGAGCGACATCCCGATGGCCCGGTCCAGTACTTGAACGCTTGGCAACAGCCCCAAGGCTGGCTGTTTTACCGCAAACATACTTGGTGGCAGCGCCGCACTTACCTCGATCCGCACAACACCTTCAAAGCCAACGGGGTACTGGACAATGACCTCATTATTGCCGAGCGGGCCAACTATTGAACGCGTTGGTTTTGCGTTCCATTGGGCGAAAAAAAGAGGGGCACGGTATTGTGCCCCTCTTTTTTTAGTGCTAAACGCCTAGGCATACCGGGCGCTGGCATCGTACTCCTCGCCGCCGATCTTGATCTTGGGCGCGGTGATGTGCACGGTGAGCAGGGTGTTCACGTCACCACCTCGGGAAAAGCTGAAGTTGTAGCTGGCCAAATAAGCATCCTCCATCTCCACCTTGGAATATTTTACCTCCTGGTTGCCATCCTTGATGCCGGTGAAATCAATGCCCACCTTGCGGGTGCGCTTGAGGTCAAAGGCCCATTTGGCAAATTTGCCCGCATCTTCGGCCACTTCAAACACGACGGTGATACCGCCGGAGAACATGTCGCTGGTGCGCTCGCCCCGGTCGTTGGTGGAGCCGTGGAAATTATAGTTGATCGACTGGATGTTGAGGTTCAGCTCGGTGCCGTCGAGTTTGAATTTTGAATTAAAAGACATGGTGAATGGAAATTTGAAAGTGAAAAAATTGGGGGCTGACTTGTAAACGAATACTTGTATCTCGTTTTTTGCCGCTCTCGATTATAAAAAGACTTGGGAGTGGAAAATGATGACACCCCGCCAAATATATTTTTGGGAATGTTGGGGTCGGGGGCCCTTACCCCACCGTGGCGCGTTGCCGATGGTTGGCCGCTGACCGGGGCCAGCCTTATCTGTGGTAGCGGTGGTTGTCGGCCACCCACTGCATCAGCCGATCGACCTCCCGCGTTATTCGAACTTCATAAGCGCCATCCAATATTTGCCGCGCAATGCTGGAGAGCTCTTCCGCCTGTCCGTGGGTTGTTCGGGGTGGGCGCCCCCCTGCCACTGCTGCTTCTAGGTACACTGCTTCGGCAATGTAGGCCGCAGTTTCATTGTCCCAAGTGGAGATCTGGGCGCTCCTGCCGTTGAAATAGAGCAAGGCGTGCGTACATTCATGGATAACGGTCATCTCGCTCGTGAGCGAATACGCCGAAAGGGATGCACGGAACGCTAGGACGGGCGTTGAGGGCCAGTTGTGGCTAAATTGAGCACTATTACCGGGGTTAACCTCCGATCCCACCGCCAGGCGGCCATCCCTAATATTAGTGGCTACGCCGTAGTAGCCGGGAGAATGAACCCTGACCATGCCTGAAGGGAGATTGATACAGAAGTGGATCCCGTTCACCAGCGGGGCAGTCACAATACCTATAACATCGCCTCCGGTAATCATATAGTCGCTCGTTGAAAGTGGATACTTTGTTAAACGCATCGAAACAAAAAGGGGAGAACAATTTGATCATTATACTCCCCTTTGCTTACCCTAAGCTTAGGCATACCGGGCGCTGGCATCGTACTCTTCGCCGCCGATCTTGATCTTGGGCGCGGTGATGTGCACGGTGAGCAGGGTGTTCACGTC
>JAYUVL010000328.1:0-2536 GCA_043754075.1 Cytophagales bacterium
ATAAAATAGGGAAGGTGATTGGTTGTCTTGCGCAATTTAGCGAAGTTCCGGTTTTTAGCAATTTTTGGGGGCTATTTGGCGATTTTGGCCCGGAACCAAGCCCACTTGGTGTTTATGTGAACCCCAAAATTTGCACTATGGCAAAAATACCTTAATTTTCACCCTAACATTCCCAAAGGCACTATGGCAAAAATATTGATTATTGATGACGAAAAAAACATTCGCTATTCGCTCAGGGAAATTCTTGAGTATGAAAAATACGAAGTGGATGAGGCCAAAGATGGGGAAGAAGGGTTGGAAAAATTGACCAAACAGAATTTTGACATTGTGCTTTGTGACATCAAAATGCCCAAAATGGATGGGCTGGAGGTGCTAGAAAAAGCCATGGAACTGGGCAAGGACACTCAATTTATCATGATTTCGGCCCACGGCAGTATCGAAGCGGCGGTGGAAGCTACCAAGAAAGGGGCCTATGATTTTATCCAAAAGCCACCCGATTTGAACCGGATGCTGCTCACCATCCGCCACGCGCTGGACAAATCTTCACTGGTGGCTGAAACCAAAGTGTTGCGGAAAAAAATCGCCAAGTCGATCGACATCATTGGCGAGTCGGAAGCCATTCACCGGGTCAAGGAAACGATCGAAAAGGTGGCCCCGACCGAAGCCCGGGTGATGATCACGGGCCAAAATGGTTCCGGCAAAGAACTGGTGGCCAAGTGGCTGCACGCCAAAAGTGGGCGCTCCCAGATGCCGCTGGTGGAGGTCAACTGCGCGGCTATTCCCTCTGAATTAATTGAAAGTGAGCTGTTTGGCCACGAAAAAGGGTCGTTCACCTCGGCTGTTAAACAACGGATTGGCAAGTTTGAGCTGGCTAACGGGGGCACGCTGTTTCTCGACGAAATTGGCGATATGAGTCTTGCGGCCCAAGCCAAAGTGTTGCGTGCCTTGCAAGAGCACAAGATTACCCGCGTGGGGGGCGACAAGGAAATCAAGGTGAATGTGCGGGTGTTGGCCGCTACCAACAAAAATTTGAAAGAAGAGATTAAAAATAACAACTTCCGGGAAGATTTATATCATCGCCTGAGCGTGATCGTCATCGATGTGCCCCCGTTGAAAAATCGCATTGGGGATATTCCACTATTGATGGAGCATTTTCTGGATGATATTTCGGCTGAATATGGTATTCCCAAAAAACTCCTCGCCCCGGAGGCCATTACCAAGCTCCAAAGCTACGAGTGGACGGGCAATATTCGCGAACTGCGCAACGTGGCCGAACGGCTTTTTATCATGTGTGGCAACGAAATCACGGCCCAAGATGTGGAAATGTATGCCTAGATCATACCCGTGCCCAAGTGACTTTATTTGCTTGGGCACGGGTATGATTGCCCGGGGTTGCCAATCACCCCTTGACGAAAATAGTCAGTATTTGGCCAAAAAATTACTCAACCGGTCCAATTGGTCGGTGCCAATCAGGCCAATGCCATTCGCGAGCAAGACTTGCCAAACCGTTTCATTTTCGGGACTGGCCCAAAAACGCAAGCGTTTTCCCTGTCGATTGGCTTGTTGGGCCAAAGCTTGCAATTTGAGCAACTCCTTTTCTGGAATGGGCCCCTCCCCTCTCCAGCCAAGTATTTTTCCGTATCGATCACTGATCACGGGCATCAGTTCGGTTGGGTAATTTTTGTCCAAATCATCGGGACGACCATCAATGGCCACCCAACGCTCTTTTTCTTTCATTACGGTTTCTAGGGGCCGATTGCCGGAAAGAAACACCAACAAAGCACCTTGGTGCACGGTTTCATCGTTCCAATGGGTTAATATCCCTTGGTAATCAGCCAATTGAGTCTTTAGTACCTGATAAGTGGCCTCCGATTCGGTCTTGATGTCAATCATCAAATAAATTGGCAGTGCATAATTGGGATAGACTCGGCCCCCATTTTCCCTGATTCGCTTTTGCAACGGTCCCAAGTACAACTCTTTGAGCGTTTTGGCCGTGCCCAAACGGGGGGCATAGTGGGAAACGTATAGCTCCCCATCGACCAAATGAACATCGGCCTCAATGCTGGTGAAACCAGCCGCCAAGGCCCCAAAAAGTGGCGTGGCGTGCTCATAATCATTGTGGGCATGGGCTTGGGGGTGGACTATCACCTGCCCAACTAGCACAGGAGCCAAAAAACAGGATAGAACAAAGGCAAGGAACGATCGCATGGCGCTGCTGGCTTAACAAAGTTTGCTTGACAAATTTAAGTGAATTAGACCGTAGCGCTGGCCAAAATCAGCCATTGCCCAGTCGGTTATCCATTGACCACTTGCACCAAACGACGAGTTCCCCTACGTGGGACAGTTGCGTACCCTTGCCGCAACCCATCACTGGGCGAAACTTCGCTGAACTGGCCACCAAAATGCCCTGAAGTGCTGGCGCCAAACAGGCAACCAAACTTCAGGGCATTGGCTCCTTTCATTGTCAACCCACCCATTTTATCGTACTTCTTTGCCCCCCGCAATCAAGTTGCTGAACAGGCGGTAAGCTCCCGGC
>JAYUVL010000329.1:0-2384 GCA_043754075.1 Cytophagales bacterium
CCCACCTTTAGCCCAGTGATGCCCCATCCTCTTGCGGCCAGCGGTTTAGAGGTGCTCCCGCAGCAACCCGAGCAATTGATCCACATGCGATTGATCGACGGTCGGTTGGCCAAAGACAGCCCGGATGGTGTACTGGCCCCGCAGACGAGTGTGAGAGAGGAAAGCCTGCCCGCCGTCGTTGATCCGCTCCATCAACTGGGCGTTGGCCACTTCCAGCTCGGCCTCGGCCAAGTGGCCCGGTGCGTACCGAAAGCACACCAAGTTTAAGTTGACCGGGGCCAAAATCTCAAAACGGCCATCGGCCAGCAGGGCCTGTTCAAAATATTGGGCCAGTTGGTTGTGCCTTCGGATATGCGCTTGGATGCCCTCGGCACCATAACTGCGTAGGACAAACCACAATTTCAAAGCGCGGAAACGGCGGCCCAGCGGCACTCCCCAATCCCGGTAGTTGTTCACTTGCGCATCGGTAGCGGTTTTGAGGTATTCGGGCATGATCTCAAAAGTGCGCAACAAGGCCGCTTTGTCCCTGACAAAATAAGCTGAGCAATCGAAGTTGGTCAACATCCATTTGTGTGGGTTAAACACGTAGCTATCGGCCAGCGCAAGGCCGTCGAACAGCGGACGGCATTCGGGCAAGACCGCAGCCGAACCACCATAAGCAGCATCCACGTGGAGCCAGGTGCCATACTGCTGGCAAATGGTTCCAATGGCCCGGAGGGGATCCGCTGCCGTGGAACTAGTAGTGCCCACCGTGGCCACCACGCACAAAGGGTGGATGCCAGCGGCAATATCGCGCTGGATGGCCGCGGCCAGTTCATCGGGCTGCATGGCAAATGCTTGATCCACGGCGATTTTCCGCAGTGCCTGTCGGCCAAAGCCCGCAATTTTTACCGCTTTCTCGAGGGAAGAATGGGTTTCGGTCGATCCATAAATGGCAAATTTTTCGGCCCCAAACCCCCATTCATTGATCCGATGACCGGTCCAGCGCTCTCGGGCGGTAAGCAGGGCGCACAGGGTGGCAGTGGAGGCTGTGTCTTGGATCACGCCATGCCACTCGGCGGGCAGGCCGCACAGTTGGGCCAGCCAGTGCATCATGCGCTCTTCCAGTTCGGCGGCGGCGGGCGAGGTTTGCCAAATCATGCACTGGGCCCCCAAAGTGGCGGTCAGCATTTCGGCCAATACCGAGGGCGGGCTGCTGTTGGCTGGGAAGTAGGCATAAAAAGCGGGGTGCTGCCAGTGGGTCATGCCGGGCATGATCACCTGCTGGAAATCGCGAAAAATGTCCGCAAATGCTTCGCCAGTGGCTGGCGGGCTGGCAGGCAGTTGTCCGATGATGTCGCCTGGCTGCACGGCCGGTCGGACTGGGTATTGCTCCAAGTTGGTCAGGTAGTCGGCCATCCAATCGACCAATTGATGGGCGTGCTGGCGAAATTCAGAAATTTGCATGTAGATCCGGGAAGATAAAATAAGTTTTAAATAATTGATTATAAGCAAGTTGTGTGCTTTAACAACTCATTAACAACTCATTAACAGCAGTTGGCAAAAACTCGCTCTACCTTTGTGGAGTAAAATTCAATCACCAAAACCTATTACAAGATGAAAAAAGCATTCTTCATTTTTGCTCTATTGTTGGGAGTATCCGCAGTAAGCTTCGCCCAAGGAAACAGTAACGCCGCCAAGTCCAAATTGGCCGCTTTCCAATGGGACAAGGTTGAGTATGATTTCAAGGACATTACCCAAAACGTGCCCGCCACTGCTACCTTTAAGTTCAAAAATACCGGTTCAGTGCCTTTGGTGATTTCCAATGCCGTAGGCTCCTGCGGTTGTACTGTGCCCACTTGGCCCCGTGATCCAATTGCGCCAGGCGAAACTGCCGAGATCAAGGCCGTTTACAATGCTGCCAACCCTGGCCCTTTCAACAAAGCGGTTACCGTTTATGCCAATGTTGAAAATGGCAATTCTGTTGTGACCATCAAAGGCTCGGTCTCTGCTGCTGAGCCCAAACAATAATTAGTTTTACGAAGTAAAGCCTTACAAAATGCCTTCTTGCCAGTGTTTGGCAAGAAGGCATTTTTGTGCTTTCAAAGGCGTACGCCAATGACCAAGATGTCGTCACGCTGATCACCACCGGCTTGGAACCGATCCAAGGCTTGGCTGAGGAGGTCACATTGGTCGGTCATGGGCAAATGATGGCATTGCTCCAACAAGGTTTCGAGCCGTGGGGAGCCAAAGCGTACCCGATTATGGTTGCTTTGATCGATAAAACCATCGGAGGTTAAATACAAGCGGCAACCCTGCTGTAGGCTCAGTGAATGTGGCGTAAAGAATTTGTCCCCCTGGATGGTCCCCCCCACTGACAGTCGGTCGGGCTTAATGGTTTTGAG
>JAYUVL010000330.1:0-7820 GCA_043754075.1 Cytophagales bacterium
TTCGGACAGCTCAAAAATGTCGAGGATGTCCTTGTCCGAGCCGTAGCCGATGGCCCGTAGCAGCGTGGTGACGGGGAATTTCTTCTTGCGGTCAATGTAGGCGTACATGACGTTGTTCACGTCGGTCGCAAACTCGATCCAAGAACCCTTGAACGGGATGATCCGCGCAGAGTAGAGTTTGGTGCCGTTGGTGTGCTTGCTCTGGGCAAAAAATACGCCGGGGGAGCGGTGGAGTTGCGATACAATGACGCGCTCGGCCCCGTTGATCACAAATGAACCGCGCTCGGCCATGTAGGGGATATTGCCCAAGAACACTTCCTGCTCGATGGTTTGAAATTCCTCGTTGTCATCGTCATTGCACGAAAGCCGGAGTTTGGCCTTGAGGGGCACGGAATACGTGAGTCCCCGATCAATACATTCGTCAACCGAGTATTTGGGCGGGTCGATCATGTAGTCCACAAAATCCAGCACGAAGTTCTCGCGCGAATCGCTGATTGGGAAATTTTCTTTGAAAACCTTGAACAAGCCCTCACGCTGGCGCTTTTCCGCAGGAGTTTCCAATTGGAAAAAATCTTGGAAGGATTGCACCTGTAAATCGAGAAAGTCAGGGTACTCTAAGTGGTGAACAGCGGAAGAAAAGTTCATTCTTCCATCAACGAATTTTGCCAAGTTTCCGACAATTTATTGTGTAACGAATCGTATGAGAATACCTTTTAACTGGCAAAGATAGCTCTATCGGTTGATTAGAACAAGCTTGGCCCGCAATATTTGTGAACAAAAACCTTCATGGGATTTTTTTCCCATGAAGGTAGTGGCCAATGATCAAAAGGAAGGCTAGTTCAAGAACTCATCAAAAGTGATTTGCAAGTAGTACAGCGCACCGATGGAAGGGTTGCCCCAAGCTTGGCGGTAGCTTTGGCCCAGCACATTGCTGCCACCCAATTTGATGATGGACTTGATGGAAGGCACTTTGAGGCTGATCTGAGCATCCAGCGTGCTGAACGCGGGCATGATGCTCTGGCCCGCAGTCGAGATGTTGGGGCCCACAAACGATGACTGCCACAAAAACGACTCCTGCCAACGGTAGGTGAGGCCAAAGCTGAGGTTTTTCACCAAGTTGCGGTTGGCCAAAGTCAGGTTGTAGCGGTACTTGGGCGTGTTGAACTCAGGTTGGAAGCCTTTCAAGTCAGCTTCATTGAGGAGGGCATTGTAGGCCACGTTGCCGCCCAGGGTAAAGCCCCGGGGCAGGGCGTAATCCAGGCCCAAGGCCCAACCTTGCGACCGCAGGGTCTCCGAACGGTTGGCAGGGAATGAAAACACATCCAATGTGCCGGCGGCATTGGGCCGCACTACGTTCTGGGTGCCAATAAAGTTGGTGAAGTTATTGAAATAGTAGTAGGCATCAATGGACAACTTGTTGCCGATCAAGCTCTTGTAGCCGACTTCATAGGTAAGCACTACTTCGGGATCAAAATCCACGAACTGGTACCGCTGCCAAGCGGCTGGGTTGGTGGGGTTGCTGATCACGCTGGTAGCATCAAACACGGTGCTCTGGCCATTTTGAACGAGGTTGTAGCGTTCGCGGAGCAGCGGCAGGCCGCCAATGAGGCGGGCTTGGGGCGTGAGCAGATCGATGTACTGGTTCTGGGTGGTCGGGATGCGGAAGCCTCGCTGAAAAGAAGCCCGGAAATTGTGGGTCTTGGCCACGGTGAGCACGGCCGAGGCCCGGGGGTTTACTTGGCCCTTGAAATTGGCATTTTTATCGTAACGCACTGAGCCGGTCAACTTCAACCGCTCGAACAACAGCTTGCCCGCTTGCACATAGCCGCCATATTCGTTGATCTTGAATTCTTTGCCGTCACTGTCCCGGGCGAAGAGCGTACCTTCGGAGTTGAGGGCGTATTGGCGCACATTGCCGCCCACGATGATCTCCACCGTGGTGGGGTCGATGAGGCTGCTGAAATTGTACATAAATTCCCCGTGCCACAGGTTGGTCTTGTCGGTAAACTTGGCTCCCACGCCCTGGGCATTGCCGGGGATGGCCCGGTTTTGCACCGCGTTTTTGGCGGTTTCAAATCCAGCAGTGCCGGGCAACAAGCGGCCAGTTTCGGCCAAGGTTCGTGCTTGTTGGTGTAGAGCGTTCCATTGGGCTTGGGCTGCCGCTTGGGCTGCCCCAATGGCCGTGGCCGGGTTGGCCCCACTGCCGAGTGCTCCGGCAAAGGTGGTGGCGTAGGTGGTAAGGGCCCCTTGGGCAAAAGTGCCAAAATATTGGGGGAACCATTGGGTGCTGGGCTTCCACGCTTCGTTGATCCCTTGGCCCAAAATACCGGCGGCGTAAGATTCGCCCGACCGCTCCTGGGTGGTGTAGGCCCGCACGTAGAAGTTGCTGCCCCGTACTTCGGCCTTGAACTGGCTCAACACAAAGTTGCGCAGCGAGTAGCGGTCGGCCCCGGTATAGACCGAAGTGCCAGTGCCGTAGTTGCCCTGGAGGATAGCCTCTATCTTGTCATTGATCCGGTAGTGGAGGGCGGCATTGAGCTTCATGCTCTTGGTGGTGTAGTCGGCCAAGTCGCGCTCTTCGTAGCCCGTGCGGGTGATGAACGAATTGTTCGCCCCCGGGATGATCTGGTTGAACACCTGCTGGGGGGTTTGCCCGGTCAATTGCAAAAGTGAGGCGCCCCCGATACCGGGTAGGCCCTGTGGATAGCGGAAGGTAGCGATCGCGCCCAAAATCGGGGAAGTGCCACCGGCACCAGTACCCGGTACACCATTGCCAAACAAGCTTTGGTACATGTTGATCGTGGTCTCGTCGCCATACGTGTTTACGCCATTGTAGGCGGGATTGTTGGCCCGGCTGCCAGTTTCAGCATTGAAGCCATTGCGGAGGCTTTGGTCGCGGGTGTCGGTGGCTTGCCAGTCATTGGCCCGCAGATAACTAGCATTCAGCTTGAAGGCAAACTTGTTGTTAAAGGCTTTGGCGTAGCGGAAAGAGGCATCCACCATCCCGGTGGCCCCGAGGGCATCGTTGCTGCCGGGTTGCTTGCGGCCAGATTCGTTCATCAGGCCCGATTTGACCGAGGCGCTCAGTCCTTGGTACAGGAAAGGGCTTTTGCTGGTCATGAGTACAATGCCATTGATGGCGTTGGGACCGTACAAGGCGGAGGCGGCACCGGGCAACAATTCCAAACCCTCCAAGTCCAATTCGCTGATCCCCACGATATTGCCCACGGCAAAATTGAGGCCGGGCGCTTGGTTGTCCATCCCGTCGATCATCTGGACCACGCGCACGTTGCCATTGGCCCCAAATCCACGGGTGTTGACCGATTGGAAAGTGAGGCTTTGGGTGCTCATGTCCACCCCTTTGAGGTTTTTGAGGGCATCGTAAAAATTGGCCGCTGGTGTTTCGCGGATTTGCAGGATGTCCATCCGCTCCACGGAAACGGGTGACTTGAGCACGCTCTCCTCTACCCGTGAGGCAGAAACCACCACTTCTTGGCCCAAAATGGACTGCGGGGCCAATTCTATAACGAGCGTGGCGTTGTCGGTGGTCACTTCCACTTCTTTGCTCTGGTAGCCCACGATCGAGATTTGCAGCGTAAATGGCGGCGGGGAACTTACCTTGAAAGTAAATTTACCGCTCACATCGGACACCGTGCCCACCACTTTGTCCTTCACCTTGATGTTTACCCCCACCAAGCTTTCTTTGGTCTCAGTGTCTGTCACTGTGCCTGATACTGTGGTTTGAGCCCAGAGTGCGCCAGTCGATACCAACGAGAATACAAAAAACAAAATTGTGCTTTTTGTAATTAATCTGTAAAGTTTTTTCATTTTCTTTAGATATCAGGTGAGTTATTTGCGATATTTATTCTTGTAATTAGGTTTCCAAACTAGATGATTTTTAAGGCCCATCTCACTCAAACAAAAGAAACGAATTTGAGAGAGATTAGCAAAAGTTTTTCTGATCATCTTTGCCGAGCGACTTTTTTCGTGTGGTGCTGGGCCAATGATCGGGCAAACCGGCTTGATCCAAGTTGTTTACCAAAACTTAACTGCTGGCCCTTGTTGAAATTGCCGGCCTTTTCCTACATTTGCCCAGATGTATCAACCGCACACGCCTATTTATTGCTGCCACCATTTGCTTAGGGGCCTTTTGTTCGGACTGTTGGCGCTGGGCCTTGGGGCTTGCGCTGGTCGTGGATCGGGCGAACCGGCCCAGCCTGTCTATTTTGATCTCGCGGGCCTGATCGGCCAGCAAGTGGCCCAACTCGGCCAACTGCCCGCCAAAGCCACTAAAGCCACGCAAATGGACGGCAAGATTGACCGCCATAGCGGATTGACGGTCAACTGGGAACAGGAGTTGGCCCTATTTGCCAAGGCCGACCTCAACAAACCCGTGCTGCGCGAGGCGTACACGATCCAAAAAACAGCGACCGATATCACCTACACGGCCAAAGAAAGCGGGCTGGTGGTCGAGTACCTGCGCATATCCGGCTTGGGGGTGGTGCCAGACTCGGTGGCCATCCGCTACCACGAAAAAAACAGCTTATACCTTACCCAACGGGAAATGTATTTGACTTTTGCCAATCAACAATTGCGCTCCTATCGCATCAAGGGGTATCAACAGATGATCTTGAGCGATACTGTATATTATGCAGTGGAAGGGCAAGTGGAACAATAAATGGTTGGTTATCCAACCACTGTTTTTAGGTTTTTTAGGCCAATGCAACCCAAAAATTAAATGTGCTATGTCGTCTGCCAATAAAAATTTGAGCTTGTTCAGCAACCGCAACTTGGGCGAAGTGGCTGATAAAAAATTTGCCATTGTGGTGGCTGAGTGGAACGAAGAGATCACCGAGCGGCTCTACAACGGGGCATACAGTACGTTGTTGAACGAAGGAGCCAAAGATGAAAACATTATTCGCAAGAGCGTCCCGGGCAGCTTTGAGTTGAGCTTGGGTGCCCAGTACATGGCCCAGTGGAAGGAGATTGACGCGGTCATTTGCTTGGGGTGTGTGGTGCGCGGCGATACCCCCCACTTTGAGTTCATTTGCCAGGCCGTAGCGCAGGGCATAACCGAGGTGGGGCTCAAGTACAACAAGCCCGTCGTGTTTGGCGTCATTACGGTCAATACAATGGAGCAGGCCCAACAGCGCGCCGGGGGCATCCACGGCAACAAGGGGGACGAAGCCGCCATTACAGCGATTAAAATGTTGAATTTCTAATTTTTTGATTGCGATTGATTTTTCATTTTTCTGGCTATTAACATGTGGGAAAAGATTGCTGAATTCTCCCTTCGCTTTCGGTTGTGGATCATTGTTGCATTGGTGGTCATCACGGCTTTCATGGGTTGGCAAGCCCAGAAGGTGGAACTGTCTTATGATTTTTCCAAGGCTGTGCCCCCCACCGATCCCGAGATGGTTTATTACCAACAGTTTCTCAAAACCTACGGGGAAGATGGAAACTTGTTTGTGGTCGGCCTGAAAGACAGTGCCGTTTACCGGTACGAGACCTTCAAAAAGTTTAGCGATCTCGCCCAAGCCATTGCCAAGCTGGCTGGGGTGAACGAAGTGCTCTCCGTTCCCACGCTGCGCTACATCGAGAAACAGGCGGCCGCGAAGCGTTTTGTGTTCAACCCACTTTTCCAGCCATTTCCGCAAGACCAGGCCCAGCTTGATAGTTTGTTGGGGGAGATGCGCACCATCAAGTTTTACGAAAACCAAATCATCAACCCCCAAAACGGGGCGACGATGATCGTGGTGGCCATCAACAAGGAAGTGGTGAGGACCCCCGCCCGGGCCAAGCTGGTGTTTGACATCATCGCCAAGGGCGATGCGTTCAGCCAATCCACGGGGATCGCGCTCCACTACTCGGGTGTGCCCTACGTGCGCACTATCGTGGCGGCCAATGTGCGCCAAGAGTTGAACATGTTTTTGGCATTGTCGCTGGCCGTTACGGTGGTGGTGATGTACCTCTTTTTCCGGGCCTTGGCCCCCGTGCTGGTTTCGGTGTGCCTCATCGCCATGGTGGTCGTGTGGACGGTGGGCACCATGGGTCTCCTGGGCTACAAGCTCACGATCTTGACCGGACTGCTGCCTCCCATCTTGGTCGTGATCGGCATCCCCAATTGCATCTACCTGATCACCAAATACCACCAAGAGTTTTTGCATGTGGGGGATCGTTTCAAAGCGCTGAAAGTAGTGCTCCGTAAAATCGGGGTGGTCACCCTGATCACCAATGCCACTACTGCCATTGGCTTTGCGGTCTTGCTGTTTGTCGATGTGTCGATCTTGAAAGAATTTGGGCTGGTAGCGGGCATCAACATTGTCAATACGTTTGTCATTACGCTGCTCTTCTTGCCTGCTGTTTTTTCTTTTTTGCCTGATCCGTCCGCCCACCACACCCGCCACCTCGACCGCCAACGGATGCGGGGCATCTTGTTGCAACTGGTGCGGATCACTTCCAACCATCGAATGGCCGTTTATGGCACTGCCCTCACCTTGGTAGCGGTGTCAGTCGTGGGCCTCTTGCGGATCAAGTCGGTGTCCTACATGGTGGACGATCTGCCGCAGGACAGCCCCATCATCCGCGACCTGCAATTTTTCGAGACCAATTTCAAGGGGGTCATGCCCTTGGAAATCGTGGTGGACACGGGCAAAAAACGGGTGCTGCGCGACCTGAAGCGCCTCCGCAAGATTGATGAGCTGGAAACCTACCTCCGGGGCCTGGCGCACGTTTCTCCGCCCATCTCGGCCGTGAGCTTTCTCAAGGCCGCCAACCAGGCCCTAGGCACCGTGCGGATTGCGGAGACCTACGCCCTCCCCTCCCAATCAGGCGAACTGCTCGCCATTGAGCGGTACACCCGCGATCAGCAGGGCAATGCCGACTTGATGCGCAGTTTTGTGGACAGCACCGGGCAGCAGTTGCGCATCACCATGAAAGTGGCCGATCTGGGCTCGATTGAGATGGACAAATTAGTCCAACAACAGATCATCCCCCAAACCAAGGAGATTTTGGCGGGCACAGGCATGACGGCCCACATCACCGGATCTACGCTCCTGTTCATCAAGGGCAACGGTTTTTTGATCCGCAATATGCAGCAAAGCTTGGCCTTGGCCATTGTGCTGATCGGGGCCATCATCGGGGTGCTGTTCCGCAATGTGCGCATTATGCTCATCACCATTGCTTCCAACTTGCTCCCCATCCTGATGACGGCCGGGATGATGGGTTTTCTCGGTATCCCCCTCAAGCCCAGTACTGCGCTCATTTTCAGCATTGTCTTTGGGATTGCCGTCGACGATGCCATCCATTTTCTGGCCCGCTATCGCCAAGAGCTGAAGCACCACAATTTCAATGTGGAAATGGCCGTTCGCACCAGCCTCATGGAAACCGGCATCAGCATGATCTACACCTCGGTGGTGTTGTTTGCCGGTTTTATCATCTTCATTGGCTCGGAATTTGGCGGCACGGTGGCCTTGGGCGCCCTCACTTCGGCCACTCTATTGGTGGCCATGGTGACCAACTTGGTGCTTTTGCCCAGCCTGCTGCACACGTTCAGCAAGGGGCAGGCCGATACGGCCATGGCGGACGATGTGATCGAAGAGGATTCAGATCAGGCCAAACTGGAGCCCTTGCCCGATAAGCGGACAGTAACCTCAACAAAAACCCTGTGAGCGGGCGCAGCCCCTACCAGCGGTTTTTGCGGTGGTGCTGGCCGGGTTCCGGGATGGACCACTCACAGGGCCTCCGGCCGCTGGTAGGGTCCCCGTCGGGCCACCTCAACAAAAACCCTGTGAGCGGGCGCAGCCCCTACCAGCGGTTTT
>JAYUVL010000331.1:0-3444 GCA_043754075.1 Cytophagales bacterium
TGCGCGGGCCTTGATCGACGCCGATGCAGGGCCGGGAGGGAAAATTGCTAGCTTGGACGTTAAACTTACCGAGGTAAAAGACCAGATAGGCTATGAGACTGCACAATTGGCCGAACTGACCTTTTTAATGGTGCAGGCAATTGAGGCTTGGTTTCTGGCCCAACCCACAGCCATCGAGCGAGCCATTGACAAACGATTCGCCAAAGTAAAGAAGAGCACTGATTGGCCCATCGATCCCCTGTTTGAAAAATCGCCCCAGCATCTTGCCACCCCTAACGAACTCGACAAATTATTGCGCCGACATTTTGAACATTATGAAGACCGGCGGCAAAAATGGCGCCACGTCAAATATGACAAAAACCTGATCGCCCAAGCCCAATTGTTGGAGCACCTCGATCTCAATTCGTTGATCGCCCAGTTCGACGATGTGGCCCGCTTAGTGGATTGGCTAGGCCAGGCCCAGCACTCGCCCCGCCCCTAGCGCAGTATCCGGCTGGCCAATCAGCGCACTGCCAAAATAGCGAAAGCACTAGCGTGATCGGTGTCCTCTGGGGGGCTCCCCCTCCACTACCCCGTCAGGCAGTGTACGAATGATGCAACTCTTTTCATTCATTGTGTAAGACGTTGGGCACCCACCAGACTTACATTTGTAGTGTTGTGAACATTCAGGCACAAGGCAATCCATTTGCCCAGCATGGCCAACCCAAAAATAAAAACCGGGCAATATTCCCGAAACGGTGGAGAAAAACTTCTTCCACCTTTTATTCTCTCCAATCATGAAAAAATCGCATTGCATCCTGACCGTAATCTTCGCAATGTTGTCCGCAACCTCCCTTTCTCAAACCCTACCAACCGTGCCGCAGGTCGATTTGAAAAAATATGCGGGCAAGTGGTACGAGATTGCCTCGTTTCCCCAGCGGTTTCAAAAAGGGTGTACCTGCACCACGGCCGAATATACCCTGACCGATGAGGATTACATAATTGTTGAAAATAGGTGCAACAAAGGGAGTGCAAGCGGAAAAACATCCCACATCAAAGGCAAAGCTTTTGTCGTGGCAAACAGTGGCAACGCCAAACTTAAGGTGCAGTTTTTTTGGCCCTTCAAAGGAAAGTATTGGATCATAGATTTGGCCGATGATTATCACTACGCAGTAGTCGGTCATCCCGATAGAAAAAACTTGTGGATACTTTCCAGGACACCTGCCATGATTGACGCCACCTATCAAGCAATCATTGGCCGGCTCAAAGAAAAAGGATTTGACATTTCAAAAATTGAAATCACCAAACAAAAATAAAAACCATGGCAATCCAGACTATCAATCCGGCCACCAATAAAACCATTAAATCTTTTGCGGAAATGACCGATACTGCTCTGGAAATGGCAGTAGCAAAAGCGGTAATCACCTTTGAAGAATGGAAAAAAACGGACTATCAAGCTAGGGCGAAGTTGTTATATGCTGTCGCTGGATTGCTGCGGGCAAAAAAGAAGGACCTGGCCAAAAAGATTACCTTAGAAATGGGCAAGCTCTTTTCTCAGGCCGAAGGCGAAATAAAGTTGAGTGCCGAGATATTTGATTACTATGCAAAAAATGCTGAAAGTTTTTTGGCCGATCAGGTACTCGATCCTACCCACGGAAAGGCAATTATCCGCTATAGTCCGATCGGCGTGCTACTTGGCATCCAGCCTTGGAATTTTCCATTTTATCAGGTGGCACGTTTTGCCGCCCCCAATATCATGATTGGCAATGCCATATTGCTCAAACATGCCTCCAACGTGCCCCAGTGCGCGATTGCGATTGAAGAAATATTTGCCGAAGCAGGCGCACCGCTCGGGCTTTATACCAACCTGCTGCTGTCTGGCCAACGGGCCTCTGACTTGGTGGCCGACCCGAGGATCAAGGGCGTATCGCTTACGGGTAGCGAGATCGCCGGGGCGAGCATGGCTGCCGTGGCAGGCAAACACCTCAAAAAGTCGGTGTTGGAATTGGGCGGCAGCGACGCCTTCATCGTGCTGGAAGATGCCGATATCGATAAAGCCGTGGAATGGGCGGTGGTAGGCAGAATCAACAACAATGGCCAATGTTGCGTGGCATCGAAACGATTCATTGCCGTAGAAAGCATTGCCGATAAGTTTTTGGACAAATTCAAGCATGAAATGGCCGAATTGGTCGTTGGGGACCCCATGAACGAAGCTACCCATCTTGGCCCACTTTCTACCGAGGAAGCACTCCTCAAAGTAGTTGATCAGATCAAGAGAGCGGTTGACGGCGGGGCCAAAGTTCTTTTGGGCGGCAAGAGGGTGGACAGGGAAGGTTCCTACATGCAGGCTACCATCCTGACCGACATAGAACCCAAAAACCCGGTCTTTTACGAAGAATTCTTTGGCCCCGTGGCACTTTTCTTTCGCGTAAAAAACGAAGCAGCAGCCATTGCGTTGGCCAATGATTCGCCCTTTGGCTTGGGCGGATCGGTGTTTACCCAAGACATTGAGAGGGGCAAACGGGTCGCGAACCAAATTGACACAGGTATGGTGTTCATCAATCACCCCACCTGGACGCAAGCCGATCTGCCATTCGGTGGCACAAAAGGCTCGGGCTACGGGCGCGAAATGGCCCAGTTGGGCTTGGAGGAATTTGTAAACAAGAAACTGATCCGAATAAGCGAGTTGAACGACCCTTTTTAGGGAACCTCTAAAAACTCTTTTTCTGTCTTGATTCTTTTTGGAACCGTTTGGAGGCGACATGTATGGTTGCTTTATCTTTTCAAATTGACGCTTAGATTGGTAAAAAGACGTCTATATTTATTTTTTTGTGCCAATTTTACGCACCCCTCCCCTGTTTGAGCACATTGAGCTGTACCAGTCTAAACATGTTGTAGGCGAGGTTCATCAACCCAACGATGCCCTTTATCCGTTTTTCCCTACTGCATATAGGTACCTCCCGTTCATTGCCGTTTCCATGAAACCGTAAATATGTTCAACCCGTGCGCGTGACCTTGATTTTGTTTTGTTGCTTTCTTCCTGCTGTTTGGTCAAAGGGTTGTTTTTGTGCCCCTTTTCACAGACTTTATTGATCATTTGGTTTTTGTTGACCACTTCTTCCTGTTTGGGGCCAGTATAGGCACTATCAGCATACAGTTTCTGGCCCATGTCACTGATATCCAACAACTTGTCCAGTACTTGGGAGTCGTGCACCGAGGCGTCTGTCACGGTGTATTTTACGATCAATTTGCTTTTTAGGTCAACTTTTGGGTGGTTCTTGTAGCCAAAATAACTTACATCGTTCTTTTTGGTCCAGCGGGCGTCGGTATCCTTCTGGTAGGCCCTTTCTGGGTTGTCAAGAAACGCTGCCGGGATGCCGCCGCCCTTTATCGTGGCGTTCTCCTCCCTTGTATTTCGCTGTTTTGGCACCTCAACAAAACTTGCATCCACTATTTTTCCCTCAT
>JAYUVL010000332.1:0-2426 GCA_043754075.1 Cytophagales bacterium
GGGGGCTATGGCACCTACGTGTTTGACGATGGCTCGAAATATGTCGGCAATTTTATCAACTCCAAGCTGGATGGCCAAGGCACTTACACGACGGCCAAAGGTGAGCGGTATGTGGGCGAGTTTAAGTATGGGATGTACAATGGCTATGGTACTTATTACTACAGCAATGGCACTACCAAAGAGGGCACTTGGGAAAACAATGAGTTCAAAGGTTCGGTCGCCTCAGCCAAGACCGGGTGCATCTCGGGCGACTGCCAAAACGGTACAGGGGTCTATTCTTTTGTGGAGGGCCATTTGTACAAAGGTGCTTTCAAAAATGGCGCTTTCAATGGGTATGGGGTCTATTCGTTTAAAACCGGCGATATTTACGCCGGCCAGTTTTTGAACAATAAATTTCATGGCAAGGGCAAATACACCCATCTGAACGGCGCATTAGAAGACGGGATATGGGCGGACAACCAATTTATCGGTAGTGGCATAAATCAAGTGGTTAGTAATGAGCAAAATGTCAATACTACTTCCAACAATGGCAACCAGTTTGGCAACGCCAATCCGGGTGCGGGCGAGAAACGGCTCGCTTTGGTGATTGGCAACTCGGCTTATTCCAATGCCGGGGCACTGAAAAATCCAGTCAATGATGCCCGGGGCATGGAAGCTGCCCTGCGCGAAATGGGCTTTGATGTCATTAAATTGGAAAATGCTTCCCGCGATGACATGATCCGTGCCATCAACCAGTTCGGCGACCGGTTGAAGGGTTATGATGTAGGGCTATTTTTCTTTGCCGGTCATGGTTTGCAACTGAAGGGCAGTAACTTCGTCATTCCGGTCACCGCGGCGATCTCGTCCGAGAATGACGTGGAAATTGAGTGTTTGGAAGCCAACCGGGTGTTGGCCAAAATGGAGAGCGCCCGCAATCGCTTGAACATCGTCATTTTGGATGCCTGCCGCAACAACCCCTTTGAGCGGGCTTGGAACCGGACGCTGGGAGGGAACGGACTGGCCAGCATGAATGCGCCCGTAGGGTCATTTATCGCCTACGCAACTGCCCCGGGCAGCACCGCCTCCGATGGTACTGGCCAAAACGGGCTTTATACCGAGCAATTGCTCAAGTTCATGCGCCAGCCAAACCTTAAAATTGAGGACGTGTTCAAGCAGGTGCGGATCAATGTGATGCAACTGTCCGGCAATGCGCAAACACCTTGGGAATCCTCCTCCCTTATGGGTGATTTTTTCTTCAAAAAATAGCAAAAGTAAGAGATGATTACCAACGGTTTGCCAAGCCAATAACATGACAAACCGTTGGTAATCAACTTATTGTTTTCGTCCTTTCCATTCAATCTGAGGGCGGAAGAGGTAATAAAAGAAAACCAGCGGATTGAAGAGGGTAATAAAAACTTCATAGATCCAGAGGTAAGGCCAAAGGTATTTTTGGCCAACCCGCCAAGCGAAAAAACCCGCGACACTGGCCTGCAAGCCGAAGCGCAGCACTCCCAGTCCAAGGGCCCACGGCCAAGCCCCAATAGCGATCACTATCAGCAAAAGACCAAAAAGCCCGTTGAGCAACACCAAGGCGAGCAAGGCGGGCCGCAGGTCCAGCGCCCCGGCAAACCACCGCCGCCGCTGCCGGAGCAGCGTTTTCCAGTCGGTCACGGGCAAGCCCTCGGCCACAATGTCGGGCGTTGAAAGCTGGGCAAAGTCCCAGCCTTGGCCCAAAATCGCCTTAAAAAGTACAAGATCCTCGGTCGGGGAGGGGGGCAGTTGTTCGTAGCCGCCCGTACTCAGGTAAGCGCTCCGGCGATAGGCCATGTTGCTCCCCAAGCTGCATACGGGCTGGCCCACCCAAGCGGCCAGTTGCACCAAGCCCAAGGCCAGCACCCAGTCCACTGCTTGCAGGCGGGCCATGAGCGAAGGGCCCACCATCACGGTGAACCCGGTCACGATGCCGGTTCGGGGGCCAAAACCCGCCACCATGCCGTTGATCCAAGTCAAGGGAACAGCGGTGTCGGCATCGGTCACGAGCAGAAATTCGCCTTGCGCGTGGCGGGCCAACTGCATGATCACATTGCCCTTGGCTTTGGCCGGGCCGGTAGGGTGCGCAATGTCTATAAGCTGATAAGCCGGTTTGTCGATGATAAACGCCGTGATCAGCGCGCGGGTCCCATCCTCGGAGTGATCTTCGCCGATGAGCACCTCGACCGAATGGCGTGACTGCACCACCGCTTGATCCAATGCGTGGAGGCAGCGCAGGATGAGAGGGGCTTCGTTGCGCACGGCCAGTAATACCGAAACGGTGGGGGCAATCACCAAAGTGGGGGAGGGATGGGCCAAGGTTGTTGTTTTTGTTTAAAATTTGGTGCGGCAAGGGCCGTGGGCACCTCAAAAAACAGTTGGACTGAAAAATAAGTGGTTCTTGAAATTTTTATTTT
>JAYUVL010000333.1:0-11235 GCA_043754075.1 Cytophagales bacterium
GTTTACGATCAACCGTGGCTACCCGTTTTTGGTCAATGCCCCGGAATTGACCCAGCGCGCCCGGCGGGCGGCCTCCGAGTTTATGGGGGCCGAAAATATTGTTGATCTGGATATTTGGATGGCGGGCGAAGATTTTGCGTTTTACGCCCAGCAGATGGACGCCTGTTTTTACCGTTTGGGAACCGGAAATGTGGCCCGGGGGATTGTTTCGGGCGTACATACGGCCACTTTTGACATTGACGAGAGCGCCCTCGAGATTGGGGCAGGCCTGATGGCCTGGCTAGCACTGCAAGAATTGTCGGTATAGCCGGGCACAAATGCCATTTGTGCCCGGCTTGGTAGCTAATAAGTGTAAAACGTATCGAAAACGATTTGCTGGGTGTCCAGGGCGAGCTTGGCCTTGGCCAACAAATCTTGTTTGGTGATGCCCTGGTTGCGCTTAAAACAGAACACTTCCACTTCTTCCAGCTCAAACATTTCCAAGCCGTCGCGCAAGAGACTACGCTCCACTTGTTTGGTAAAATCTCTTTCACTATTGGCGCAGCCCAATACGTTCACGACTGCGGCGTCATGTTTGTCCAACACGGTCATGTTATGCTTGGGCCGAACGTTGGCCATTCCAATGTAAACGCGGCGATTTGATTCTCTTTCGGTGCTCATGATTTTTGGGGTTAAGAAATTCAGTTGGTTGTACTTTGTTAAGAGACAAAACTGTGCCGGAATCACTCCAAAAAAAGCAGGATGTAATATTTATGGGAAGTCTAACGGTAAGTGGTGGATCGCTCCAGCATGGCCTTGATTTGGTCAAAGGCGGCCTGCCTCAGATCGGTGGCAGGCAGGGTGGGGGAGAGGGGCTGGCCAAATTCTACGGTGATAGTGCCCGGGCGCAGTTTCCATGAGCGGGGGAGCACATATCGGGAGTTGTGGATGGCCACCGGGACAATGGGCACTTGGGTGGCCGCCGCCAAGCGAAACGCCCCATCAAAAAAGGGGTTGAGCAGGGTGCTACCATCGTTCATGGTGCCTTCAGGAAATATAACAATGTGAAAACCGGCCTGTACTTTTTTGCGGATAATGTCAAAACTTCGCTTGCGGCTTTGCAGGCTGTTGCGGTCAACGGTTACCCCAATGTAGCGGAAGATGAAACCAAAAACGGGGTAGCCCAATATTTCTTGCTTACCGAGGGCCTTAAAGGGTTGGTCGATGGTGTGCACCAGCGCGGGCGAGTCAAAAAAGGAATTGTGGTTGACCACAAAAATGTAGGGTTGGCCCGGTACTAGGTTGGCTCGGCCCTTGGCCCGGAAAAAAACCCCGCTGAGGGCACTAAAGCAAAATCCCCAGAATTTCATGAACACCCGGTAGGCCACCCAACTCCCGATTTTTTCGTGGAGGATGATGGGGACCACGATAAATGGCAAACAGGCCAACATAAAAACAAAAAAATTAAATACAGTCCAGAGCTGATACAGCGGCTGCAGCAACCGTTGCAGGGCCGCCGCCAAGGTCAGCGGTGGTTCAGGAAAATACTTGGTCAGTTCGTCGATCCGCATAAGAAATTTGTTGGCCAAACGTAGCTATAAACTTGATTTAATAACAAACCTACCTATTATTCGACAAAAAGCCATAAAAAATGGGGCAGACTGGGCAAAGTGTCTGCCCCACGGGGGAAGTTTGGGTGCCCGCGAGCCTAATAACCCTTGGTTTCCACGATCTCGACGGCTTCATCAGTGGCCAGGCCAAAGCGTTTTTTGGCAGCTTCGAGCATGGCAATGGTGGCCGTGGCCCCTACCCGGGTCACCCCAAGTGCCTTTACTTTGAGCAGATCGTCGAGGGTGCGCACCCCACCAGCGGCTTTCACCTGCACCGAAGGCGCGGAATGGCGGCGCATCAACTGCAAGTCGGCATCGGTGGCCCCTTCATAGGAGTATTTGCCATCGCTGCCCTTGACAAAGCCGTAGCCAGTGGAAGTTTTGACAAACTCAACCTGCACTTCACTGCAAATTTCGCAGAGCCGGATTTTGTGCCGCTCATCGGTGAGGTAGTCATTTTCAAAAATCACCTTTAGAATGGCCCCGTGCGCAACACAGGCGGTGTGGATCTGCTCGATCTCAGCTTTGACGAAAGCCCAGTCCTCGCCCAATACTTTGCCAATATTGACCACCATGTCGATTTCGGTGGCCCCATTTTGGCACGCTTCAACGGTTTCGGCCACTTTGATCGCCGTGGTGTTGCTCCCGTGCGGAAACCCAATCACCGTGCCCACGCGCACTTCACTGCCGGCCAGCCACTCTACGGCCTGTTTGACCGCATAAGGCTTGATGCATACTGAAGCTACGTCATACTTTTTGGCAATGTCGCACCCCGCTTTCAGTTCAGCATCCGTCATGGTGGGGTGCAGGAGGGAGTGGTCAATCATTTTGGCCAATTCTTTGATTTGATCCATAAGCATAAAATGTTTTAACGATAGGAAAATAAATAAAACATGGTCAATGTCCGGTGAATTGGCTCCCAATGGCATATTTACTGGTATTGCAATACAAGGAACCGTAGATAAAATAGCCAGGAAGCGAGGTTTGATAGCGGCGATAAATGTGGAGCAGTGGCTGGCCGATTGGCATGGCCAAATGTTGGGCGGCCTCGGGGGCGGCAGCCACGGCCCTGATGTGTTGCTCAACATCAGTGACCTCGATCTGGTGCTTCACCCGCAACGTATTGAACAGCGAGCCATCCAGCAGTGGCTCATCGGATAAGTGGGGCACCAAGGGTTGGGGCAGCCAAGTATGTTCCCACATGACCGGATCCTGATCGGCAAACCGCAAGCGCTGTAAATAAAAACAGGGCAAGTTAAGCTCGGATGCGGTTAGCGGGTAGAAAAAAACCGCTGGCCAATTTTGTTCCATCAGCGGTTGGAGCACCGTGGTTTGCACCGTGTGCTCATGGCCGCCCACCACTTCGGAGAAGCCGCGGAAGGAAAGCAAGCTTAACGATTGGATGGGCGATTTGACCAAACTGCCCCGGCCCTGCTGCCGCTCGATGTAGCTCTCCCGCTCCAGCTTGGCCAACGCCTGCCGCACCGTAACCCGGGTAATGCCGTAGGTGGCACTCAGGACATTTTCGGAGGGCAGCCAGTCGCCCGGCCCGAACTCGCCACTTAGCATGCGCTGCTTCAATTCGCGGTAAACTTGCTGGTGGCGATGTTCTTTCATGGGGCAAAGATAAGCCGCCCAACTTGTATAGACAAGCTGGCGCCCAAAATGGGCAAAAAGTGGCGCTTTTTCCAATCTACCACTTGCCGAAAAGCTGCTACCGGGTCACCAGCGAAATTCTCCCCCAATAGCATAGCTTTGTGGCCCAATCCAGCGCTGAACGTATGACATTGAGCCACCTCAAAGCAGCCACTTCGGTGGCAGTGCACCACCCCAGCCGACTCCTGCGGGCGGACATCCAACTGCCCGCTTCCAAAAGCGAGAGCAACCGCGCCCTGATCATCGCCGCGCTATGCCAGCAAGCCTGTGAACTGACCAACTTGGCCGAAGCCCGCGACACGGTCACTATGCAGCGGCTGCTCAGCTCGCCCGCGCTCACCACGCTCGACGTGCTGGATGCCGGCACTACCATGCGTTTTCTGGCGGCTTGGTGCGTGGCCACCCATCGCCAAGTAGTGCTCACGGGCAGTGCCCGCATGAAAGAACGGCCCATTTCGGTGCTGGTGGATGCCCTGCGGGAACTTGGGGCTACTATCGAGTACTTGGAAAACGAAGGCTATCCGCCGATCCGGATCCAACGATTTGAGTTGGCCCGCAACCAAGTGGCCATCCGGGGCGATGTGAGCAGCCAGTACATTTCGGCCCTATTGATGGTGGCTCCCGTATTGCCCGGCGGCCTTACCCTCCAGTTGGTCGGCAGGGTAGCGTCCCGCCCTTACATTGAGATGACCCTCCAATTGATGGAAAACTTTGGCGTGGCCCACACTTGGCAGGATGACCACATCCACATTGCCCAACAGCCCTACACTGCCTCCACCTACGCCGTGGAATCGGACTGGTCGGCGGCCAGCTACTGGTTCAGCATGGTAGCCTTGGCCGAAGAAGCCGAAGTGCGGTTGCTGGGCCTCAAATCGGCCTCGTTGCAGGGCGACCGGGAGATAGTAAACATCATGGCCCACTTGGGCGTGAAAACCACCTTTGAGGCTGGCGGTATTTTATTGACCAAAATCCCGGCAGAACCCGCCTTGGAATGGGATTTTTCTCATTGCCCCGACTTGGCCCAAACCATTGCAGTAGTGGGCGCGGCCAAAGGTATCGGATTGAAAATGAAGGGTTTGGAAAGTTTGCGGATCAAAGAGACCGATCGGACGGCGGCCCTCCAAGCCGAACTGGCCCGGTTTGGGATCGCCACTGAGGCCATTGGCGACACCGAACTGCACATTGCCCCGGGGGCCATCCGCCCATCGGGCCAACTGGTGCACACCTATAAAGACCACCGGATGGCAATGGCCTTTGCTCCGTTGGGCCTGCTTTTTGGCATCCAGATTGAGCGGCCCGAAGTGGTGGATAAGTCCTATCCCCGCTTCTGGAGCGACCTTGCCCAAGCTAGTTTCGAGATTCACTGACCTTTTTCCCCTATTTACTTGCCCAAAAACGTTGGCCGCCGTAAATTTGTGGCTTAAACAATCTGTTAACAACCAAGTTTCAACCTGAGGGAATATACAATGGCGATCATGATTACCGACGAGTGCATCAATTGCGGAGCCTGTGAACCAGAATGCCCCAATACGGCCATTTATGAGGGCGGAGTGGAATGGACATGGGCGGGCGGCACAAATTTGACCGAAGTAGAAATGGAGGGCGGCGTCATCGTTGACGGAAACGCCACCCAAACGCCCGTTTCCGACGAATTTTATTACATTGTCACCGATAAATGTACCGAATGTGTGGGCTTCCACGAAGAGCCGCAGTGCGCCGCCGTTTGCCCGGTGGACTGCTGCGTGGCTGATCCCGAAGCGGTGGAGAGCAAGGCCGAACTGCTCGGCAAAAAAGCTTGGCTCCACGCCGAGGCCGCTTAAGCAACTTCCGCCGCAAAGGGCAGCCCAGCCTCTTGTGGCGGAACCAGTCTTGGCATCCTTCCTGCCGCAGATTCTCCCACCTCAAGCCGGCCAGTCTATAGTTGCACCCACCACTCAACTGTACAGCACCTTAAAGACGAGTTCCTTCAAAATGTCCCCTTCTTCCATATCAGCCCCAATGCCCTTGGCTTGCATATCAGCTTGGCGGAGGAAACCGATGATGCTCACCACTTTATAGAGTGGGTAGTTGCGCGCGGCGAGCAGATACTCATCCACAAAAAATGGGTTGACCCCGATCAGGGAAGCCACTGCCCCCTTCGACTTGTCAGCACTGCCGTGGATGAGCAGCAACTTGGCGAAATAGTTGAACAGCAGGGCTATTATCGGAATGGCGGGATTGTTCTTGGGATTGGCCGCAAAATGCAGCACGATGCGATTGGCCCGGGACACTTCTTTCTTGGCAATGGCACTTTGCAGCTCAAAAGTGTTGTATTCTTTGCTGATGCCCACGTAGGTGGCGATCACGTCCTCGTTGATGGGTGCGCCCTTGGCCGGAAAGTTGATGAGCAGTTTGTCCGCTTCATTGGCCAGTCGGCTCAAATCATTGCCGATTGACTCGCAGAACATGGCCACCGCCTTGTCGGTCAGGTCATGCCCACGCGATTTGAACAAGCTTTTTACCCAAGCAGGCAACTGGTTGTCGTACAGTTTCTTGGTCTCCACCAGCACCGCCGATTTATCCAGCGTTTTGGCCAATGAAGTGCGGGCATCCAACTTTTTGTATTTGTAATTGAACACCAGCACCGTGGAGGGAACCGGGCGCGCCGCATATTTGGCCAGTGCGTCTTTGCCTTTTTCCGTGTTCCAATCGCCCATTTCCTGCGCTTCTTTTACGATCACCACGCGCCGGTGGGCCATCGTCGGAAACTGCCGGGCGGCATTGAACACCGCGGTCAGGTTGGCTTCTTTGCCATAAAGCACCGTTTGGTTAAAACCACGTTCGGCCTCCACCAAGGCTTTTTCCTCGATCCAGTTGGAGATGAGATCGATGTAGTACGGTTCATCGCCCTGCAAAAAATACAGCGGAGCGTATTTACCAGCTTTCAGGTCATTCAAAACGGTTTCGGCAGTGGTTGGCATTGGGCAATGGCTTGGGGAGATTGGGCCAAGCTGCGCAAAAGTAGCCCAAAACCGGTGATGATGGCCCGCTTGGGGCCCAGAACTCCGCGCGGATGGATAGATTCACCTCGGCGCGACTTGCGGCAATGGGCTGCAAGTGTGGTTTGGTGGAAGCTGGCAAAAAATGGTGGGCCGCAAAACCCAGTTCCCCTAAGCCGGGCCCATTTTGAGTGCGGGAGCTTTCATGGATTGATGGCCACCACAATCGCGAAATCGCTAAGATCCAAGGGCGCGTTTGCTTATTTTCGGATAAAAGCCTAACATTAACCTGAAAATGCAAACAGTCTTAACCTCTTTTGACCCATGCGCAAAATAGCGATCCTTGGTGCCGGATTTATCGGCGCGTTTTATGTAATGTCGCTGCACGGCCAACGCCGCCGCGACAAAGTGGTGTCCATTTATTCCCGTTCTCAAGAACGTGGCCAAACCTTTGCCGACCGTTGGGGCATTGCCACGGTACACACTGATATGCAGCGGTGCATCGACGATCCGGCCATCGACACCGTGGTGATAGCCCTGCCCAACCACCTGCACCGCGAAGCCGTATTGGCGGCGGCAGCGGCGGGCAAGGCCGTGCTGTGCACCAAACCGCTGGGTATCAATGCCGAAGATGCCCGCCTCATGCTGGAGGCGGTAGAAAAAGCGGGCGTGTTTCATGGTTATATGGAAGACCTCGTCTATACTCCCAAAACTCAGAAAGCCCTCCAGTACGTGCGCAACGGGGCACTGGGGCAAGTACTGTGGGCGCGCTCCCGCGAGACTCACCCCGGCCCGCACTCCGACTGGTTTTGGAACAATGAACAATCGGGTGGGGGAGCGATCATCGATCTGGCCTGCCATTGCATTGAGTTGAGCCGCAACTACATCGGCAAGGACATCCGGCCCGTGGAAGTGGTGTGCTGGGCCGATACCCTGGTCAAACCGATTGCGGCCGAAGACAATGCCATTGGGCTGGTGCGCTACGAAAACGGGGCGGTGTCCCAGTTTGAGGTCAGTTGGTCGTTCCGGGGCGGGCTCGACCTGCGCGACGAAGCCAGTGGCACTGAAGGATCACTGCGCATCGACAGCTTCCTGCGCACCGGCTTTGAGATTTTCACCGCCGCCGAGAGCGTGGGCTACGTGGCCGAAAAAGCGGAGAATGATCGGGGCTGGATCTTTCCGGTGGGTGACGAAGTCCATGAATTGGGCTACAACAACATGTTCACCGAAATGTTCGACTGCTTGGACAAGGGCACCCAGCCCCAAGAAGATTTTTACGATGGCTACGTGGTCAATGCGGTGATGGATGCCTGCTACAAATCGGCCCGGACCAAGCAGTGGGAGCCGGTGCAGTTGGACATTTGGCGGGGGCAGTCGGGCGTGCCCAAAATCTCGGCCCTCAAAGACTATGACCCCCACCACTATTTGATCAAGGAAGAACTGCTTCCCGATGGCAGCCGAAAACTGATCTTGAAAGAAAAAGCGACCGGACGGATTTTTGAAAAATAAAGTTCGGCCTAACCCAGCCACAAAGCGGCCTTTGTCCGCCTGGTGGCTGGGTTGGGCTCGCCCTCCAGCGTTTGCTGTTAGGATTTGTGCCCAAAAAAGCGCTAATTAGTGGAACAATCCATCCACTTATGAAAAAGTATTTTGGTTATTGGGCCCTATTGATTTTATTGGCAGTTGCTTGTCAAATTACCGAGCCAGGGCCCGACGAAGTAGCGGCGAACTTGGGCACGATCCAAGCTACTATCGGGGGCAGCCCAGTCGTGTTTACCAGTAAAGGCGGCACCGATGAACCCACGGCCAATGGTTTTACCCCTTCCTTTGGCCTGCTCAGCATCTTTCGGCAGGCATCGGCCCAAGACACCCGGCGCATCCAAATCACGATCACCGGGCTTGATCTGGACGGCTTGGCCGTGCCCGCCACTGTGGCCCAAAACGTGCAATTGCGGTTTTTTTTGGGGGGGAGCAACCAACGGTATGACGCCTCGGGCCCCGACCTGACCTTCCGCCTCGTGAGCAAACAAGGCGATGTGTTGCGCGGTACGTTCAGCGGAACTTTGCGCAGCATCCAGAACCCAAATGAGGTTTTAAGGCTCGTAAATGGCAGTTTTAACCTCGCTTTGCGTCGTTTTTGATTTTATTTGTGCAAGTTTATTGGATAACTCAAACAGAGTTCCTATTTTTGATAAATCGGTCAGCAACGTCCTTTGGCGATGCTTGGTTTTCGGCTCAGTTTATTACCTCCATGGCACAGGAACAAGCACTTATTGCAAGGCTGGACACGCTGGAAAGCAGGTTGAAAACCTTGATGGGGGCATATTGGGAATTGGTGGTGAAAAATGAAAAATTGACTGAGGAAAACCAAGCCTTGCGGGACAAAGTGGAAAGCTGCCGGGAAGAATTGGCGCAGGCCGCCCGGCAACCGGCCGATCATCAGTACACGTTGGAAGGGGAGCAAGACCGGGAATCAATGAAGCAATTGATGGATGATTATATCAGACGCATCGACCATTGTATTGTGCAGTTAAATCACCAGTTGTAATTTTTCTGGTTAATTGTTTGGCTACTTAAGGTTTCTTTGTTAGATGACGGAACAGACTGTCAAAATCAATATAGCGGATCGCGATTACACGCTGAGAGTGGAAGCAGGCGAAGCCCCTTTCTTTAAATTGGCCGCTGAGCGGCTCAATGCTCGGCTGCGCGACAAAAAGGCAGTTTTGCGCGTCCATGACAAACAAGATTTGTTGGCAATGGTAGCTTTTGACATCGTTTTTGAAGAATTGTCGGGTGAGGAATTTGTGGGGGCAGTAGCCGACAAGGTAGCTCTATTGGAGAAAATTATCCCAGAAAATTTACAAATGTTGACCACGCCAGTGGCCTGATTGCTTTTTTGGTTCCCTTTGCTGTTTTCTGGACGCGCCCACTCACATGATGGCACGCCCGGGTTTCGCCTTCCCCCCAATTCCTAACGTGAGTTTGTTCAACAGTTCCCGGTTTACCGGGATATTTTACTCACTTCATAACCGTGCATATAAACATGGATACAACATTGATGATTGCCGCCGGGGTTTCACTCCTTGTGGGATTGGGGGTAGGGCGGTTTCTGTTGGGGATGGTATTGGGCCAGCAAGAAGAAGAAGCCAAGAAAAAAGCCCAGTTGATTTTGCAAGAGGCTGAAATTCAGGCCGAAAAGGTGAAAAACGAAAAGTCGATCCAAGCCAAAGAAAACTTTCTCAAATTAAAGACCGAGTTTGAGGAAAAGACCAATGAAAAACGGACGCTCCTGAGCAACAATGAAAACAAGCTCAAGCAATATGAGGCCAAGCTCAAGCAAGACGAAGCCAAGCTAAAAGAAAAAGCGGCCGAACTGGTCAAAACCCAAGAAAAACTCAAATCGGAAAAGGGCGAGATTGACAAAAGCCGGGAGACCGTCAAAATGCAGATGGAAATAGCCACCCGCAAAATTGACGAAGCCGATCAGATGCGGCTTTCCCAAGTGGCCCAGCTCGAGCAGATCGCCAACCTCAAGGCCGACGAAGCCCGCGAGCAGTTGATCGAGGCGCTCAAGGGCGAGGCCCAAAGCAAAGCCTCATCGATGATCAAGCAAATCTTGGAAGAAGCCAAGCTGACGGCCACCAAAGATGCCAAAAAAATCGTGATCAACACCATCCAGCGCACCGCCACTGAACACGCGATCGAGAACTGCGTATCGGTGTTCAACTTGGAAAGCGATGACCTCAAGGGTAAGATCATTGGCCGCGAAGGTCGCAACATCCGCGCCTTGGAAGCGGCCACGGGCGTGGAAATCATCGTGGACGACACCCCAGAGGCCATTGTCATCTCGGGCTTTGACCCCGTGCGCCGGGAAATTGCCCGGCTTTCGCTGCACCGGCTGGTGCAAGATGGCCGGATCCACCCCGCCCGGATCGAGGAAATCGTGGCCAAGACGACCAAGACCATTGACGACGAAATCATTGAGATTGGGGAGCGCACGGTGATCGAGCTGGGCGTCCACGGCCTGCACCCCGAACTGGTGAAAATGGTGGGCCGGATGCGTTTCCGCTCGTCTTACGGGCAAAACCTGCTCCAGCACTCCCGCGAAGTGGCCAAAATGTGCGCCGTAATGGCCGCCGAACTGGGCATCAATGCCAAGCTGGCCAAACGGGCCGGCCTCCTCCACGACATCGGCAAGGTGTGGCACGAAGAGCAGGAACTTCCCCACGCCATTCTGGGCATGGAACTGGCCCAGAAATACAAGGAAAACCCCGAGGTGTGCAACGCGATTGGGGCCCACCACGATGAGATCGAGATGACTTCGCTCCTGTCGCCGATCGTGCAGGCGTGCGACGCCATCTCCGGATCGCGCCCTGGGGCCCGCCGCGAAATGATGGAATCGTATGTCCAGCGGCTCAAGGACTTGGAAAAACTGGCCATGGATTTTAAGGGGGTCAACAAGTGCTACGCCATCCAAGCGGGCCGCGAGCTGCGCGTGATCGTAGATGCGGACAATGTGAACGACAAAAAGGCCAGCCAACTCTCGTTTGAGATTTCCCAGAAAATTGAGAAGGACATGCAATACCCCGGCCAGATCAAGGTGACCGTCATCCGTGAGATGCGCTCGGTGAGCTACGCCAAATAACCCAAGGTTGTTAAGTGATCCAACCAAACACCCAGGAGCTAGCATGCTCCCGGGTGTTTTTTGTTGCCCTGAGCTGCCGGTTCCCCGGACTGATCACCCGGCCAAAATTTGGGTGGGTGGCGGTTTCTATTTTTGGGCAACCAGCTTAAGCCGATTACCACCCGCTGGCAGGGGTTCCATTGTACCAAGCCTTACCCCCCAAATTTTTCTCCGGCCTTGCAACCTTTTGCCGGCCAACTGGGTCTTGGGAGGGACGAACCTTGACGATAACTTGGGGGCTGGCCGCCAAAAAGCTGGCCAACCAAACCTGTGCCCAGACAAATGGCCTATTTTATCAATTATTAACAAAAATTAACTAATTGGGCAT
>JAYUVL010000334.1:0-6896 GCA_043754075.1 Cytophagales bacterium
TGAAAAGCTCAGTTGAGCAATGAAGATAAAAAGTAAGAGAATGTCTAGTTTTTTCATTTTCGCTGGCCTCGGTTACCCAAATTAAGGTAATATACGACAGATGGGAGTTGTTCGGCCAAAAAGGCACCCGTCCATGCTTCTGATCGTAAACCAAGCACGGGAATCGTGGTCTTGCGAGGATAAAATTGGCTTGGGATAAGCTCCGGTGGTTGGGCCCAATAGGCCCCACGTAGATCGGTTGCCATTTGGCAGCGCCTACGTGGGGCGGTTCGTGGAAATGGCCCAAATGATCATCCCGGGCTGGGTCGGCTCATCCCTATTTCTTGCCGCTAATCACGCCTAGTAATTCTTCGGCGTAAGCTTTTAATTCTTCGTTGTCACTCTTGTCGCGGGCAATTTCGGCGTAACGTTTGGCATCCGCGTTCTTGTTGGCTTTTTCCAGCACCACTGCGTAGGCATAGTTGGCAATGGCGTTGTCCTCTAGGGCAAGCGCTTTCTGGGACCATTCTTCGGCCTTGGCCAGTTGTTGCGGCGATTTGAATTTTTCGGCCACTTCCAGTGCTTTTTTCAGCAACTCTTGCTGGTTTTGCAACTGATAGGTTTCCACCCATCGGGTGGTAGTGGAAAATTGGCGGCCCCAGTCATTGGTTCCGCTGAAATAGAACATCTCAATCGCCAAATCGTAATATTCTTTTGGTTTCTGTGTCTGATCGTTGAGTTTGGCCACCCCAAAATAAGTATCCTTGGCCGACTGCAATTGAACGAGATCTTGCTGCTGGATGGCCGAGTTCAATATTTCGTCCACGCGGGCCATCATGTATTCGTTGAAGGTCTGGCCATGGGCTTGGTGAAACAATGCCGCATTGGCCACCACATAGCGGAACTCCCGGGAATTGGGATCGGTGACAAATTGCTTGACCAGCGCCCAGTTTTCTGGCTTAATCAAGTCAGTTTCGGCAATTTTTGGCAGCATCTGGGCTGCTAGGGGCTTGGCAAGGTCGAACCTGCTGGCTTGCATCAGCAAAGTGAGGTAGGTGGATGCAATTTGGGCATCGTTGGGGTTAGCCTCATATTTGGCTTGAAGAAGGGGCAGTTGTTTGAGGGCCGCTCGGCTGGTGAGCATCTGCCGGCCAAACTCGGTAAATCCTGGTCCGTCCAGCGCGCCCACATTGCGCCCGATCACATTACCATCACTGTCAAAATAGACCAACGAAGGGTAAGCCTCGATCCCCACGGATTGTACCAAGGCCAACTCCTGCTTTTCGGCATCAATTTTATAAGACAAAAAGTTTTCGTTGTAGAAGGCGCCCACTGACGGATCGGTGAACACATTTTTGGCCATTGCTTTGCAAGGCCCGCACCATACGGCATAGAAATCAACAAACACTGGCTTATTTTCAGCTTTTGCTTTGGCCAGCACTTGGGCCCATGTACCCGTCTCGAACTTCAACTGGGCCATGGCCGGAGTGGCAAGGCACGCTAGTATTGCAACCGCCCACAGTGCACTGTGGTTAATTTTTTTGCTTGAGGATTGAATCATAATATGTTTTTTGATTTGTTTAACCCATAGTTCAAAACGTGTACCATTTGTCAGCAAAGCTACTTAAAATCACGATTTGGCCCGATAACCTACATCGGGCCGCTTTGCCACGGCTAGGCAAGGCTTGCTTTTTGAGGTAAGCTTGAAAGAATTTAAACCCCAAAAGTTATGGAAAAATTCCAAAAACCAATTTTGCGCCTCTTCCTGCTGTCTGCCCTCGTGTGGGCCAATGCTGGATACTCCCAAAAAGGCATGGGGCTAACCAATTTTGCCAAAGCCGAAGATCTGCGAAAAACCAAAAGTTTTGCGGAAGCCATAACTGAATACGACAAAGCCATAAAGGTAGAGACCGACAACCAAATTTATTACTTTAACCGTGGACTTTGTTACATCGAGCTAAAAAATGCTGAAAAAGCCAAAGAGTCTTTTTTGAAGGCAGTGGCGATCAAACAAGATTACTTCAAGGCATATGAAATGTTGGGTAAAATGTCCGAGATAACCAAAGATATTGACAAAGCGGTGGACTACTATGATGCGGCCTCCGATCATGTTCAAGATAAACAACAAAAAATCAATTATTTGGTAGATGCCATTAAAGTATTGAACAAAGCCGGAAAGACAACTGAAGTGGGCCAGCACGTGGCAAAAGGCAAATCGCTGGATCCGGAAAACCTCGAGATCCTGTATTTTGAAGCCCGCAACAACAATGCACTGGGCAACCACCAAGAAGTAATCAAGTTGCTCCCGGCCGTGATTGCCAACCCCAAGAACACCGCCAAACCAGCCAATGAAATGGCACGGTTCCATTTTGAACTGGGACTGGCCTACTTTAAGACCCAACAGTACTCACTGGCCGAACCAGTGCTGAAAAGGGCCGATATTGGCAGTTTCAAGCCCAAAGTATATGAAATGACCCCGGAGTATTTTTATGCCTTGGCCAATGCCTATTTTAAAACGTCGGTGCTGGCCCGGTCAGAGGAGTATTTGATCATGGCCCGGACCATGCGCCCCAACTATAAGGAAGCCAACGACTTGGCCAACCGCCTGAGCAATGTGCGCGAGGACAAAACCGAGAAGATGAAGGCGGAGATGGACTCGATCTATAAAGAAAAAAACGTGGTCAAAAAGCAACAACGCTATTGCGACCTATGCCGTTATCAATTTGATGCGGGCGAGTTTGCTGGGGCGGCCGCCTCGGCTGAGGAATGCCTGCGCCTCAACCAGAAAAACATTGCGTTCATTTTTTACCGGGCCATTTCGCTCCACCGCAGCGGCGATCTGGACAAGGCCACCTTTGAACTTGACAAACTGGTGCAAGCGCCCCAACTGGATCCCGAAACCAAGGCCATGTTCCACTTTGCTTTGGGGATGATGTACCGCGATGCCAAACAGCCCCAATTGGCTGCGGGCTATTTCAAAAAAGCGGGCGGCTCGTTTGAGGCAGCCGCCAAGCTGGAACTGCGAAACCTATCCAAGGGCAAAGGCGGGGACGAAGACAGTGAAGCCAAAGCCGAATAGCCCCAGATGACACACACAAACCCCACCAGCATTACGATGCCGGTGGGGTTTTGTTTATAGCTAGCGTAGCGCATTTAACTGACAAGGCTATCATGCAGCCCAATATCTTTCGTTTTCCGCTTGATTGGGTCACCTAAATGCGAGGAGTATGCTTTGAACGGTCACGATTTTGAATTTTTTCGTTTCAGGTTAGCCGGCAAGCAAGGGCGGCATTCGTGGCCACCTAGGGCAAGTCCGCTGGGGCAAGTAAAGTTAACCACTTGGCGTTTGAAATAATAAATGCGGTAGCTTCTTGGGGTGGTGCCAAAAGGGGGCGACCCCCGCCAAGCTCCTCGGGCGGTGCTCATTGCCCTGGTGGTCGGTACACCTCTACTGCCTTCACCCGGAAATGCCAGCGTTTGTTGTAGTAAAAATATTTACCGGGCAGGGCGAACTGCATGGTTCCAGCGGCGATAAGTGGCACCCCAAAGGCAAAAGCCAGCAGTTTTACCGTCTCATTTTGGTTGGGCACCCCGTTGGGAGTGTTGCTGGTTACTTCGCTGGTCCCTACCGCTGCCAAGCCCAATCCGCCCAGGACCATCAGCGCGGCCGACGTTTTGCGGTTCCACCAATCGCTCACCAAGGTGATGTGTTGCATTTCGGCCAATCGCATGGGATGGGCGCCCACGTAGATGAGCGAGTCAGGGGTGACCGTGATGCGCAGTATTCCTTTGGCCCGTGCCTTTTTACCGTTTTGGGTATAACGGCAAAGCACTACTTGGCCTTCGCCAATGAGGTGGAGCACGCTGGGGCGATCTTTGCGCTGGAACTCCAAGAAGTGGGCTTGGCCATACATTTGGCTGGTCAGACCTCCGATGAGCCATAGGGTCAGCCCGAGGGGGCATAAGATCCGAAAACAAAGCTGGGAAAAAGTCATATAGCCAAGTGGTAACTGTTTAGGTGGGCAAGATTATAATCCATCAACAGCTTGCAAGTTAATGGATCATGGGCAGCTATACAATACCAGCAAAGGATAGTTAATTGAAAATCAATAAGTTAAAATTACCTAGGCTGTCTGGCAAGTTGGGCCAAATGGTTGATGGGTCGCTAAAATCTGTTTTCTGCTGATTGGCTGGCGGGTCTTTTGCCCCAAGGGAAGTTGTGCGGTAACTCGGGGTGGGCAAAATGGCCAGTGGTGGTGTGCTGTTTGCTGGGCGGAGTATCTTGGGAAGCCGGGCCCAGTAGCCGCATCAAGGTTACGTTGGGACATTGCTATACATTAACAAGCCCATCAGTTGGTTAACCGATGGGCTTGTTAAATTTAGACTAGGCGATTAATTACGTTTGCGGAGGGTGGAAGTAGCCCCAATCCAGCATCCAATGCTCACCGATGAACCTTCTTTCACTCCACCGGAGCCAGGCCCAAAGGTAAAGATGTCTTCGCCAGAAGGGAATTGAGACTTGGCATTCGACATACCGCGCGAGTCGCCAGCTTTGGCATACATGTCATAGGCTGCGAGGAACACGTAGCGATCTTTGAGCGAGTTGCCACCGGGGCAAGACTTATGGCTGCTCATGTACATATCTCCGATGGCCGAGTAAGCATCTTTGGCGACTGAATTGTCAACCTCGATGGCTTTGTAATATGTACTGCGGGCTTCGCTCATTTTGCCTTGGGAACGCTGCATCCCAGCCACTGCCATCAGCAGGTCGGCCTTTTTCTGGGCATCGTCCTCTTTGGCCAAAGAAATGGCTTTGAGGTAGAATTCCATGGCATCATCGTTCTTTTTATCATTCTGGGCATATTTGCCCATTAGGTAATAGCCAGTGAAATCAGGCTCCGCCGTTACTTTGATGGCCAATGCCTCGCGGAACAGGGGATCGCCAGTACACTTGCCTTGGATCATAGTTCCCATGATTTGTTTGGCCAACTTAAGATCGGTAGGATTGGCTTTCAGCTTGGGGGCGAAGTTTTTCTTCACAAACTCGCAGTCAATTTTGACGCAACCCTGCACCATAGCTTCCATTTGACCCTTGATCTCATTCCACTTAGCGGCCCCTTCACCACCTTGGGCGGCTCTTTTCTCCACTTCGGGCAACAATAGGTCATACTCGCCCAGAATTTGCTCGTCGGTCAGTTTGCCCTCTTCCTTCATTTTACAAGCTAGGTTGAGGATATAAAGGTACGAAGTGGCAAACCCAACATTTTCCCCACTCTTGGCCAAATAACCTTTATAGAAGTCGTACATTTCTTTGTGCTTCTCGGGCCGATCCACATAAAAATCATATATTCGACGGGCCTTGCGCTCCACAACATCCAATTTCTCACCGTAGCATTGCATTCGCTTGTCATACAAGGATACTATCTTGTCTTCTAAGGCCTGCTTTTTGGCAGCATCGGTTTCTTTGGCTTCTTTAGCTTCATAAAACTTGATGGCATTGATATACAGTCCTTCGTTCAGGTTGGGCAAGTTGGTCAACAGCCACTCGAGAGGAACCGAAACTTGTTCGCTCAGGTCATTCATTTTTATCCCATCTGAGGCCAATGTCCATTTTTCCTTGGCTTCGCCGGGCTTATCTCCCCAACAGAATTTTCCGTCAGCCCCTTTGCAATCGCCACACTGTGCCATAGACAGTTGGCCAAAACCACAAGACAAAGCTACAATTAGCAAAAAGAGTTTTTTCATGGTACTAATGTAAGTTTTAAAGATAGAGTGAATGTATAAAGTTGCAGTTTAGTTGATTTTGCGCTTCTGGAACCACAGTGGATCATTAACGGTTAGGCCGACATTTATGCGAAAAAAATCTTCGCGAATTAATCCGTTATTTGTAGTTCCTCTTTGTCCATAAGTGAAAGCGAGATTAAGACTGGAAAAACTACGGTTCACAGGCAAAGATAAACCAAAATTGATACCAAACTCTTCGATTTGCTGTCCATTAAGAATAATTGGCTGTTGTTGATAATAACCACCCGCGCGGTAGGCCACCCGGGCAAAATAATTGTTGACCGATTGGATGTTAGGAATCCATTCCCCCCCGATACCAAGCCTGTAAGTATCGGTCAAAGAATTGTCTTCTGAGATGCCCAATCCTCGATATTCCGACCATTTCTGACGTGTGAACTCGACGCCGATGGTGTAGTGGAGGGAGCGCTCCAAACTGAGGCCAAAACTGGTGCTTTGGGGAAAACGAATAGTGCTGGCCGTGGTGGGCAGCAGCGTGTCGGCCGAGGCCACTTCGTCATTGGCGCGCAAGCGTTGCAGGGCCTGGAACTGGGTGACCCTTACTTCTTTGCCAAAAGTTTGGGTGGCCCCGATGTTCAATGAGGTTTCTTTGTTGAGCTTGAGGCGGTACATGGCACCCAGTTTGTAGGTCAACCCACCAAAGTTGAGCCGGTCGAGCAGTTCCACACTGTAGCTCTGGTTGTTGTCCAGCAGTTTGGAGCGGGATTCGGTGCGGATCACCCCAAAGTTAAAGGCGGCTTCGGCCCCAAGGTACAAGCCTTTGTAAACCTCAACCCCGCTCGAGAAATACGCTTGGCTCACACTGCCAGCGCCCCGAAAAGTGTACTCGACAAAGGAGGGGGTGCTGGGCAGGCGCTGTTCGCGCACAAGGGTATAGTTGACTGTAGAAAGTGGCCTTAGCCCAACTCCCGCAGTCCATTTCTTGGTGATGGGAAAGGCAAAGGCCAGATAGGCCAAGTTGCCACCGGAGTGTTGCCGGGTCTGTTGGGAATTGGTCACTGTTTTGCGTTCGCCAAAGAAAGAGGCCTCAAAAGACACCACCCGGTTGCGGGCCATCAGGGCGGGATTGATGCTGTTGATATAAACAGGGCTGGAAACGGCGACCCCCAGCCCAC
>JAYUVL010000335.1:0-4890 GCA_043754075.1 Cytophagales bacterium
CCCCACGCCTTGATCGCCCTCGATGCCACCTCCTCGCTGGGTGGGGTAGCAATGCCTTGGGAACTGAGCGATCTGGTCTTTGCCTCGGTACAGAAATGCTTTGGCCTGCCCGCAGGTTTGGCCATTTTGGTGGCATCGCCCCGGGGCGTGCAAGCGGCTTTAGCCATCAACGAACGCAGTCATTATAACAGTTTGGCCTCGATCCATGAACACGCTTTGACCGGCCAAACCACCCATACACCGAATGTAATGGCCATTTACCTGCTCATGCGGGTGCTGGCCCAGCGGCCGCCCATTGCGGCGGTGGCCACTCAAACCCGCGAACGGGCAGCCGATTGGTACACTTTTTTGGCCGACCGGAACTTTGATCTGCTGGTGAAAAACCCGGTCCGCCGCTCCGAAACCGTGATCGCGGTGCAATGCTCACCCGAGTGGACTGCCCGGATCAAAACCACTGCCCAAGCGGCCGGTTTCCTCCTTGGCAATGGCTACGGCCAGTGGAAAACCCAAACCTTTCGCCTTGCCAATTTTCCGGCCATTGAACAACCACCCATCGATGCCCTAAAAGAGTTGTTGGCCAAATTTGGGAGTGAGTAAAATGAACCGTACTTTTGTTCAATCGCCACTGCGGGCCCTTGGCCAAGAGCGGTGCTTGACCCAAAACTGTCCAACTCTCCCGGAAAATGAAATTTCTCTGCATCGGGCGCAATTACGCTGCCCACATCGAAGAACTCAAAAATGAGCGAAACGAGGAGCCGGTTGTCTTCTTGAAACCCGAAACGGCCCTATTGCGGGACAATGCGCCCTTCTACCACCCTGATTTCTCGGCCGATATCCACCATGAAGTGGAAATTTTACTCAAAATCAACCAAGAGGGCAAAAATATCCAGCCTAAATTTGCCCATAAATACTACGATGAAATTGGCTTGGGCATCGATTTCACCGCCCGGGACTTGCAAGCCAAGCTCAAAGCCAAAGGGCTGCCCTGGGAAATCGCCAAGGCATTCAATGGCTCGGCGGTGGTGTCGCCCTTTGTGCCCAAAACCAACTATCCTGATCTAAAAAATCTCAATTTCAGTCTCTTGGTCAATGGAGAAACCCGGCAAATGGGCAACACCGGGCTTATGTTGTTTGATTTTGATACCATTATCGCCTATATCTCCAAGTTTTTTACCTTGAAAAAAGGCGATATCGTTTACACTGGCACCCCCGCCGGGGTCAGTGCGGTCAAAGTGGGCGATCAGCTCGAGGGATTGATTGAGGGCAACTCCTTCTTTACTTGTGAAATACGATAGTTTACCCGTCCCCATTATCTCACTTTATCATTGGTTTATCAAAAATGACAGACAAAATCATCCGGGGCAAATGTTGGGTAGCAAGTGGCTACGTGATGGCCTATGACATCGTAGTCCAGAAGTTTTGGACCGATGCAGTGGACAAAGAACTGAACAGCAGGTTCATCATGTCGGGCGTGGACGCGGCTTTTGACAAGGAAAATGGCTTTAAGAACGAAGGCTATACCTTTATCGTGGCCGGTCACAATTTCGCGGGCGGCGGCAAGAGCATTGAGCACGTAGTAACGGGCATGATGGGGGCTGGGATAAAAGCCGTGTTCGCCGATTCCTTTTCGCGCTTGCAGTTTCGCAATGCCATTAACTATGGCTTGCCTTTTGTTACAAGCAAAGACGTCATCCAGCTTTGCCAAACTGGTGATGAACTGGAATACAACCTAGAAACGAGCACGCTCACCAACCTGCGCACAGGTGAAGTAAGATCCACCGCCCCCTTGGCTCCGTTTGTACTGGAAGTGGCCGAAGCCGGAGGGCTGATCGAGTTTGTCAAACAAAAAATTGAGGACGGTACAGCCCACCTGCTACGTTAATTAATTTGTTGACATCTGGCCAACTTACCCACCATAACAGACCGCTTTATGTCTTATATCATGGTAGATGTGGAAGCTGATGGCCCCGTGCCGGGCGACTATTCCATGATTTCCTTTGGGGCCGTGGTGGTGGAAGCCAGCCTGACCAAAACGTTTTATGCCACTTTGCGCCCAATAGCGGTGCAATATGTGCCCGAAGCCTTGGCCATTGCTGGTTTTGCCCGGGAAGAAACCTTGGCCTTTGCCAACCCTGAGCAGGTCATGGCCGATTTTGAAGCGTGGATCAAAACCAACAGTGAGGGTCGGCCCATGTTCATTTCGGACAACAACGGGTTTGATTGGATGTTCATCTGCTGGTATTTTCATCATTTCTTGGGCCGCAACCCGTTTGGGCACAGTTCCACCAATTTGGGCAGCCTCTACAAGGGATTGGTAAAAGACACTAGCCAAAATTTTAAACACTTGCGCAAAACCAAACACACCCACCATGCGCTCGACGATGCCCTGGGCAATGCCGAAGCCTTCTTAGAAATCAAAGCACTGCTGGGCCTAAAAACCCGCTGATATTTTTGTCCACCTTAGCCCTGACCCCTAAATCTTGTTCTAATGAAAGCCAATCCACTCCAAACAAAGATAACGAATAAACAGCCGATCCTAGGGGTCATTTCCAACCTGACCGACCCAACAGTGGCCGAGATTTGTGGTTTTTCGGGCCTCGATTTCTACATGATCGATGGCGAACATTCACCCGTGACCACCTACCAAGTGGCCGACATCGTGCGGGCCTGCGAGTGCGCGGGCATTGTGCCGCTGGCGCGGGTCCGGAGCAACGATCCCAAGCTCATCTTGCAATTTTTGGATACGGGGATAATGGGCATCATGATGCCCGGCCTGTCCTCGGCCACGGAGGTAGAACAGTTGGTGGAGGCCATCAAGTACCCGCCCCGGGGGATGCGCGGCCTCGGGCCCATCCGCGCGGCCGACTATATGCTGGGCAAAATGACCCAAGCCAGCTATGTCAAAATGGCCAATGAAAACACACTGGTCTTGCCCCAAATCGAGGACATTGCCGCCCTCAAACACCTTGATGCCATGCTGCAAGTGCCCGATGTGGATGGGTTTGTGATCGGCCCGCGCGATTTGGCCATGACCATGGGTTTTCTGGACGGGCCGAACCACCCCGAAGTGCAAGCGGTTATCGATGAAATCATTGAAAAAGTGACAGCGGCTGGCTTGGTCATTGGCACAGTGGCCGCCACTGCCGAACAGGCCCAAAGCCTGATTGCCAAGGGAGTGGGGCTCGTCCTCAACTCCGTGGCCGGCCTGATCAGCCAATCGGCCAAAGCGTTTGTAAAGCGATAGCCTGATGCAGTGCCGCCCCTGCCCGCGAAGTAGCCCATAAAAAAAGTATTGGGCCCGTGGCGGCCCAATACTTTTTGTGGTGAAGGGCGGTTGCCCTATTGTTTCTTGGTTTTTTTCTCTGTGGTCTTGGTAGTCCCGTTCTGGGAAGGCACGTTTTTATTGTCCGTGCTCTGTTCGGCTTCTTCGGGCAGGCTCACTTTGACCAATACTTTTTTGCCCTTTTTATCTTTTTCCACTGCCTCAATTTTGTATTTGTAAAGGCTGGTTTCAGACACATCAATGGCGATGTCCTTATTCTTGGCCTCATCGGGCAGCACTTTTTTCACATTGCTGTAATCGGCGTAAAAGATAACATTCGTGTTGGTGCCCTTGATCTGAAAAGTGCAGGGTTTGCTGTCCTCAATCCCTTCAAATTCAATTACCACTAGATCCTCTACCGTGCCACTGAACACAAAAGTGGCCTCGTTGCCATTTTTGTTGAAATCGTTGATAAAGAACTGGTTCTCGTGCATATTGCTGCAATTGCTCACACTTACCTCGATGTACTCGGCATCTTTGTAAACCGGGATGGTCTTGCGGATGCTCCCCGTGGCAAACCGGGGCGACTTGGAAATATCGACCTTGAATTCCTCGCTGGTGTTCAGCAGAATGTCCCCATTTTTATCAAAATACTTTACAAATGCCACATGATAAGGACGGTTGCTGCTGATCACGGCCACGGTGACGGTGGCAAACTTGTCGGCCTTGTGTTCTTCAAAACGCGCGCCGTCGGGCTGTGCAAGGGCTGTGGCGCACACCAGCAGCCAACACCCAATAAATCCAATAAATTGCTTCTTGCTAAACATGATGGTAAACGATTAGGGTTAGAAAATTTACTAATTAGTAACTGCTTTAATACAATTTTGATCTTCAATTATTGGGGGCCGTCCCTACTTCTTGGGCCGGCAATGGCTGGGTAGAACCAGGTTCGACGCTGATGTTGCCCAGCCCCACTTTCCAAGTGCCATCCGCCAAGGGCCGGACGTACAGCGTGACCAGTTTGACCACCCGGTCACCATAGATCAGTTTGCCGGCTGGACTGGTTTTGCGAAACTCTTGGAAAATGCGGGCATTCCCTTGCAGAACGCCATTGCCTTGATCGGTCAGCTCCAATATTTCGGTCGGCTGATAATAGCCGATGCTGATTTGGTATTTTTTGCGCTGGCCAAGGAGCCGGCTGAAGTAAGAACGCGCCCCGGTGCGGGATTTTCGGCCACCCAAACGGGTGATTTCCAGCGTCCGATCCTCGGTAACAAACAGCCGCATGATCTCCTCGATGAGCGCGACTGGGTCGGCATCGGGATTGGTCAACGCCTGCATTTGTTCCTGAAACTTAAAAACGGCTTTGGTGCTTTCCGCCTTGGCCGCTTCGATGCCCCGCAGGGCGACTGCCGGCTCGTCCTTGGGTTCAACCGTTGGCTGGTCGGTCTTTTCGTCGCTCTGATCTGTTTTTTCAGGTTTGTCCTTGGGGCTGGGCATTTCTTTGTACACCACCTTGGACGGGGCCGGATCGCCCATCGGTTTGCCCGGTTTGGTATTGGCCATGAAATCGCTCTGGTTTTGGGAAGCGATTATTTCCACCATTACTTGGGGGTTCAACCGCCCAC